>NZ_JBYSXB010000032.1:0-66256 GCF_058781765.1 Arthrobacter sp. FW306-1B-G06A
ACCGATGCCTTCCATGAATAAACCCTGTCACGGGGGTCGGACATTTTTACCTCCCGCACGGCCGTTCGGCGTCGCGACAAGCGAAACAAGGAACACACGTCCCAAGAATCAGGTGCTGAGCTCCCAATGAACCCGGATCGCCTCGGCGATCAGGCCGGCGGTGAACTCACAATTGCAGAAGACAGATTCCCGCGCCGTGAATCCGCCCACCAACTTGCTGCCGTCAATGCACCTGAAGTATCCGCGACACGCGGGACCAATATCACCGGGTGCGCGACGCCCGCCGGTGCCGGCGCGACCGCGTGGCCGGGGCTGGTAATCGAGTACGACGGTCACAGCGCGGGGGACTAGTATTGAAGTTACTTGGTCAATGTGACCTGGAAATCCGGTGCGCGCTGTGTGTGGCCTCCGTCCGCCTGCGCCCCGGCCAAGGTCTTCTATCTACCCATAGGGGTTTTTGTGTCTACACCTGATGTAAGCAACGAAGCCGGTTCGTCCGCAGCCAGCGTTACGGGCAGCAGCCGCGTCAAGCGCGGCATGGCCGAGATGCTCAAGGGCGGCGTCATCATGGACGTCGTCAACGTCGAGCAGGCCCGCATCGCCGAAGATGCCGGTGCCGTGGCCGTCATGGCGCTCGAGCGCGTTCCCGCGGACATCCGCGCCCAGGGTGGCGTGTCCCGCATGTCGGACCCGGACATGATCGACCAGATCATCGCCGCGGTGTCCATCCCCGTCATGGCCAAGGCCCGCATCGGCCACTTCGTCGAGGCACAGGTCCTGCAGTCCCTCGGTGTTGACTACATCGACGAGTCCGAGGTCCTGACCCCGGCCGACTACACCCACCACATCGACAAGTGGAACTTCACCGTTCCCTTCGTCTGTGGTGCCACCAACCTGGGTGAGGCGCTGCGCCGTATCAACGAGGGCGCGGCCATGATCCGCTCCAAGGGCGAGGCCGGCACCGGGGACGTTTCCAACGCCACCACCCACATGCGCCAGATCCGCGCCGAGATCCTCCGCCTCTCCACCCTGCCCGAGGACGAACTCTACGTTGCGGCCAAGGAACTGCAGGCACCGTACGAGCTCGTCAAGGAAATCGCCGCCACCGGCAAGCTCCCGGTCGTGCTGTTCACTGCCGGCGGCATCGCCACCCCGGCCGACGCCGCGATGATGATGCAGCTCGGCGCGGACGGCGTGTTCGTCGGTTCGGGCATCTTCAAGTCCGGCAACCCGGCCCAGCGTGCCGCCGCCGTCGTGAAGGCCACCACCTTCTTCGACGACCCGGACGTCATCGCCAAGGTCTCCCGCGGCCTGGGCGAAGCCATGGTGGGCATCAACGTCGAGGAAATCCCCGAACCCCACCGCCTCGCCGAGCGCGGCTGGTAGGTCTTCGTTAAGCCGACGCGCCAGACGGCGCGGTTTGTTGGCGCCGGACGGCGCTGATCCTCGGCCTGCTATTCCCCGCGACTCGCTGCCGCGGCTTTGCAGCGGCTCGGGGCGGGGGCCCTTTTACGCAGGCTGCCGGATCTGCGCCGCCTACGTGTAACCGCGGCTAAGTACGACGCCTTGCGTTGGCGGGTCGCACCGTCCATCGCCTCGCTCTCCCGCTAAATACGACGCCGGTCGGTCACCTTCTTCGGTGACCGGCCGGCGTCGTGCGTTAACCCAACTGACTCCCAGTTGTTGTCGTTATGAGGCTCCATAACGACATTAACTGCGAGTCAGTTGGGGCGGCCCAGCGGCTATTCGAGGCCGCGGCGCTTGAGGAGCGGCTCGAGGGAGGCGTCGCGGCCGCGGAGCGTGCGGAATGATTCCAACGGATCGCGGCTGTTGCCACGGGAGAGCAGCTCCGAACGGAATCGTTCGCCGTTCTCGCGCAGCAGCCCGCCTTTTTCCGTGAACCAGTCCACCGTTTCCGCGTCCAGCACTTCACTCCAGATGTACGAGTAGTACCCGGCGGCGTAGAAGTCCCCGGCGAAGATGTGCTGGAAGTACCCCGTGCGGTACCGGGGCGGAATGAGGGAGTGCGCCACGCCTGCAGCAGCCAATGCCTTGGCTTCGAAGTCCAGCGCGTCCTGAGGAACGCCGTCGACGTCCAGCACGTGCCAGGCCAGGTCCAAAAGGGCGGCGCCGAGGTATTCCGTCGTGGCGAAGCCTTCGCCCCAAAGCTTGGACTCGTTGAGGCGGTCGATGATGTCCTGGGGAAGCGCTTCGCCAGTCGCGTGGTGCCGGGCGTAGTTACCGATAATCTCGGGCCACATGATCCACATCTCGTTGACCTGCGACGGATACTCCACGAAGTCCCGGGGGACCGAGGTGCCGGAAAACCGGGGATACATGACGTTGGAGAAGAGTCCGTGCAAGGCATGGCCGAACTCGTGGAACGTGGTCCGGACCTCGTCCAGGGTAAGCAGGGTGGGTTCTCCGGCCGGCGGTTTGGAGATGTTCAGGTTGTTGATCACCACCGGCTTGGTACCCAGGAGTGCTGATTGTTCGACGAGCGAGTTCATCCAGGCGCCGCCGCGCTTTGAGTCCCGCGCGTAGTAGTCGCCCAGGAAGAGACCAAGCTCGGAGCCGTCTCCGTTTCGCACCACCCAGACGCGGACATCGGGGTGGTACCCCTCAAGGTCATTCCGCACGTGGAAAGTAATACCGAAGAGGCTCGTGGCTGCGAAGAACACGCCGTCCACGAGTACCCGGTCCAATTCGAAATAGGGCCGAAGGAGTTGTTCGTCCACTTCGTAGCGCTCCCGCCGGACCTTCGAGGAGTAGTACGCCCAGTCCCATGCTTCCAATGGGTGCCCTGCGCTCTCCGCCAGGGCAGCCGCTTCTGCATCGGCGTTGCGGATGGCGGCCGGAGCAAGTCGGTTGAGCATCGCTTGCACGGCCGCGAAATCGGGGGCGGTCTGGCGGTCCATGACCATTTCGGCGTAGTTGCCGAACCCGAGGAGTGTCGCCTTCTCGGCCCGCAAACGCACCATCGCCTTCACCAGTTCCAGGACGTCCAGGCTGCCGCCGTCGCTTCCCCTCGCAACGGACGCCTCAAACAGGCGACGGCGGAGCTCGCGGTTCTGCAAAGAAGCCAAAGCAGGCTGGTTGCTCGGCTGTATGAGAGTCAGGAGGTATTTTCCCTCGTGCCCGGCAGTGCGTGCGGCCTCCGCAGCACTGGCGATGTCGTCCGCCGGCAGGCCGGCAAGTTCTGTGGCGTCATCCACCACCAGGGCGGCCGCCTTCATGGCTTCCTTGACCCGTTGCCCGTACTCCGTTCCCAAGCGGGAGAGTTCCGCGTTGAGGCTCTTGAGTTTTTCCTGGTCAGCCGGGTCGAGCTGGATGCCCGACTGGCGGAATTCCCGGAGGTACTCCTGCACCAGCCGGATGGATTCGTCATCGAGTCCCGAGGTGTCTACGGCCGCGAATCGCTCGTACAGTCCGCGGTTGAGATAGACCGCGTCCTGATGGCTCACGAACCGGGGAGACAGCTCGGTTTCGAGTTCGCGGATGGCCTCCGAGGCGTCGGCGGAAACCAATGTGAAGAAGGCCGCCGCTGCCCGCTCCAGCAGGCGGCCGGAGCGTTCCATCGCGACCGCCGTGTTTTCGAAGGATGCGGGCTCCGGGTTGTCGACGATGGACTGGATCTCGGCCAGGTGCTCAACGAGGCCCGCATCAACGGCTTCGGCGAAGTGGCTGTCCTGGATCTTTGCGAAGGGCGGCAAGCCAAAGGGAAGGGTACTCGGCTCCAAGAGGGGGTTCGTCATGAAGCAACCCTTTCATGCAGGGGCCCCGCCCACAACGGTTTTCCCCGTGTTAGCGCGGCCGCCGCGCCGCGTGTTCGCGCGCGAGGCGGGCAAAGTCGTCGTCGGGCGTTCCGGGGACGAAAGTACCGTACTTGCGTTCGACGGCGGTCCGGATCAGGAAATCGGCGATGGCCGGATTCTTGGGCAACAGGGAACCGTGCAAGTAGCTGGCAACCACGTTCCGGTGCCTGGCGCCTTCGTGGTTGTCTTTGCTGTTGTTGCCGGCACCCTTGGACACGGTGCCGAGCGGCTCGACGCCGGCACCCAGGGAGGTCTGTCCGCTGTGGTTTTCGTAACCCATGATTTCACCGAACTCGGGTGAAGTGAGCGTGACGTTTCCGATGAGGCGTTCGTCCGTACCGATGGTCTCGACGTCAAGGATGCCGATACCGGGGATAACAGGTCCGCTCTTCGTCTTGAAGAACTTGCCGAAAAGCTGGTAGAGCCCGCAAATGACCAGCATGGGCGTTCCGTCCTCGGCCATCCCGCGCAGTTGCTCGCCGCGTGACTGGAGATCGTCCTGGATGACTACCTGGCCGCTGTCCTGGCCGCCACCGCCGACAATGAGATCGACATCTTCGGGGAAGTCGTCGCCCACATTGTATTCAAGGAGTTCGGGCGTGTAACCGTGCCAGAGCAGGCGCTGCCGCAAGACGAGTGCGTTGCCCCAGTCCCCGTAGATGTTCATGTCCCGGGGGTACAGCTGCAGGACCCGGATGGTGCCCTTGCTAGTGTGTGCGGTACCTTCGGCCGGGGTCATGAGACCACCTCTACTGTGGTGATTTTGGAGAGTTCGCGCCGGATGGCCAACATCGCGGTGTACGTGCAGAATACGCGTTTCGGTTTGCCGGCCGAACCCCGGATGAATTCGGCCAAGGCCGCAGTGATGTCGGTGTCCACTGAGCCGAAGCGGACCTCGTCGTACTGGAGGCGCAGTGCCATGTCATAGGCACGGACGCCGGTGACGACCTCGACACCGTCCTCGCGCAGGGAGTCGAATTCAACGTCCCAAAGCCACGACATGTCCCGGCCGTCGGCATAGTTGTCATTGATGGCGATCATGGACGCGTAGCCCTTCGCCGGGAAAGACTTCAGGCCCAGGCGGAAACCGCTCGGGTTCTTCACGAGGACCAACTCAAAAGGCTGGCCGTCCACCGTCAGGCTCTCCCCGCGGCCAAACGCCGGAGCCACTTCGGAGAGCGCCTTGACCAGCTTGGCGGAGTCGCCGGGCCTCCCGCTTGCCCCGGTGATGCTCCTGGCGAGGACCAACGCGGCTGCGGCGTTGAAGATGTTGTAGACGCCGCGGAGTTTCATGTGCGTGGACACAAGAGTTCCGTCGAACTCGAAGTCGGCGTCGTCGGTACCGACCCGGCGGAGCACGACGTCGGCCGCCGGGGATGCGGGGACCTCACCGCGGGGGCTGGTTTCCGGAGCCGCGGCCCGCATGTCGTCGTCGTTCGGGAAGGTGCTGCGGAGCGATTCGTCCAATCCGAAGTAGAGCACCTCGGGGCCGCTCACGGCTCCGGCAATACGGGCGACCCGGGGATCCTCGCGGTTCAGGACCACGGTCCCGGTGGTTCGCTCGGCGATGCGCTGGAGGAGTAGCGCCGTGGTGTCGATTTCGCCGAAACGGTCCAGTTGGTCGCGCAGGACGTTGAGGAGAAGGCAATAGCGCGGCGGCACCTTGTTCACGAAATGCACGGCGTGTGCCTCGTCGAGTTCCAACACCGCGACGTCGGCGTGCAACCTGCCGCGCCAGTCCACCTCACCCAGGAGAGCGGCCGCAACGCCACGGGTGAAGTTGCTGCCCGTCCGGTTGGTGAAGACCTTCAAGCCCTGGCTTTCCAGGAGCTCCACCACCATTTTTGTGGTGGTCGTCTTGCCGTTGGTTCCGCTCACCACCGCCACACCGTGGGGGAGCGAGGACAGCGTCCTCTGCATGAAGCCGGGGTCGATCTTCTCGACCACGAGGCCGGGCAAAGCCGAACCCCCGCCGCGCAGCCGGGACACAGCACGGACCAGCTTGCCGAGTGGAACGGTGAACGAAAACATGCTCTGTAATATATCCCAGTTGGTGCATAAACCACGTGCCGTAAAGCCGCGATCGGGTTGCCGGCGCGAGCCGGCAGTGGCAGCGCATTATGATGGTCGAATGACCAATCCCCCTTCCGAGGCGTCATCAAGCGTGGGCGCGGGCCTGCGCATCGGCGTCCTCGCACTACAAGGCGATTTTCGTGAGCACATCCACGCCGTCGAAGCGGCCGGTGCCACCGGCGTCGGCATCCGGCGTCCGGCGGAGCTCGACGACATTGACGGCCTCATCATTCCCGGCGGCGAGTCGACTACCATCGACAAGCTGGCGCGCATCTTCGAACTCGCCGATCCCATCCGCAAGCAGATCGCGTCCGGGCTGCCGGTGTATGGATCCTGCGCCGGCATGATCCTGCTGGCGGACGACATCGCCGATCCCGCCACGGACCTCGCCGGAAATCCGCAGCAGACTTTCGGTGGATTGGACATCACGGTCCGTCGCAATGCCTTCGGCCGGCAGCGCGAGTCCTTCGAAACCGATCTTGACTTCAAGGGCCTCGAGTTCAGCGCAGGCGAGTCCGGCGTCGACCCCGTCCACGCCGTCTTCATCCGCGGACCGTGGGTGGAACGGGTCGGACCCGGCGTCGAAATCCTTGCGCAGGTGGAACCGGGCAAAGCGACCCACACGGACACTTTGCACGGGTTGGCTAGAATTGTTGCAGTGCGCTCAGGTCGGTTGCTGGCCACCTCCTTCCACCCGGAAGTGACTGGGGAGAAGCGTGTGCATGAATTGTTTATTCGAATGATCAGAGGGGAAGTTTAAAGCATGTCAGGCCACTCCAAATGGGCGACGACCAAGCACAAGAAGGCCATCCTCGATAGCCGCCGGGCCAAGTCGTTCGCCAAACTGATCAAGAACATCGAAGTCGCGGCCCGCATGGGCGGACCGGACCTTGCCGGCAACCCGAGCCTCGAACTGGCTGTGACCAAAGCCAAGAAAACCTCGGTCCCCGCCGACAACATCGACCGCGCCATCAAGCGCGGAGCCGGCCTCACCGGCGAAGTGGTCGACTACACGGAGATCATGTACGAGGCCCGCGGCCCGCAGGGTTCCGCCCTCCTGATCGAGTGCCTCACGGACAACAAGAACCGTGCCGCCTCCGAGGTCCGCCTGGCGATTTCCCGCAACGGCGGCACTATCGCCGATCCCGGCTCCGTGAGCTACCTCTTCACCCGCAAGGGCGTGGTCAACCTGCCCAAGAACGGGCTCAGCGAAGACGACATCCTGATGGCAGTGCTCGACGCCGGCGCAGAAGAAGTCAAGGACAACGGCGACAACTGGGAAATCCACTCGGAACCCACCGATCTCCCGGCAATCCGCGAAGCCCTCACGGAGGCCGGCATCGAATACGACACGGACGAAGCTGAATTCGTCCCGTCCATGCAGGTGCCGCTGGACCTTGACGGTGCCAAGAAGTTCATGAAGCTCGTCGACGCCCTCGAAGATCTCGACGACGTCCAGAACGTTTATACCAACGCGGACATGAGCGAGGAAGTCCAGGCTGCGCTCGAAGCCGAGTAGCGCCCGCTTGCCACACAGCTTCACAACAAACAGGGAGGCCCGGACTTGACTCTTCGCGTATTGGGAGTCGATCCGGGCCTCACCCGTTGCGGCATCGGAGTGGTCGACGTCGAACGGAACCGCCGCGCCACGATGGTGGCTGTCTGCGTCGTGGGAACCTCCCCGGAGCAATCATTGGACCAGCGACTGCTGGTCATAGCCAAGGCCATCGATGAATGGCTGGACCTCTATAAACCCGACGTTCTCGCGGTCGAACGGGTGTTCTCCCAGTTGAACGTCAGTACGGTCATGGGCGTTGCCCAGGCATCCGGCGTCGTCATCGCGGCCGCCGCGCGGCGGGGCATCCCGGTGGCGCTCCACACGCCGTCGGAGGTCAAAGCCGCCGTGACGGGAAGCGGCACCTCCAACAAGGAAGCGGTGACGAAACTCATCACCAAGATCCTTCGTCTTGACGCCCCGCCCCGCCCGGCCGACGCCGCGGACGCGTTGGCCCTCGCTGTCACCCACGCGTGGCGGGCCGGCAGCGGTGCCGCAGTTGCCACCACCGGACCGGGGAGCAGCGCATTGACGCCCGCCCAGCGAGCCTGGGCTGAAGCCGAAGCGAAAGCGCGCCGCGCCCGGTAATTGTCGGTGGCCCTTGCTAGGGTATTCGTAGATATGTTCGGATAGCCCGCGGCGCAGCATGCGCGGGGCAGTACTTCAGGAGCCGGGTCTTGATCAGTTTTCTCCGCGGAACCGTGGCACACGTCAGTCTCTCCACGGCCGTCATCGATCTCAACGGCGCCGGTATGAGCGTCTACGCCACGCCCCAAACCCTCAGCCACCTGCACGTCGGCGAGGAAGCGAAGCTGTTCACTTCGTTGATCGTCCGGGAGGACTCCCTGACGCTCTTTGGTTTCTCGAACGACGACGAACGCGAAGTTTTCGATGTCCTGCTCAGTGTGAGCGGGGTGGGGCCGCGCCTCGCCCTTGCAGTCCTGGCCGTCCACGAGCCCGAGGCGATCCGGGTGGCCGCGCATTCCGGTGATGCCAAGTCATTCACCAAGGTCCCCGGTATCGGCCCGAAAGTGGCCGGCAGGATCGTCCTGGAACTGGCGGGCAAACTCGTTCCCCACGGCACCGCGCCCGGGGCCGCCCCCGCCGTCGCGGCCGAGTCTGTCTGGAAGCCGCAGGTGGTCGCCGCGATGACGAGCCTGGGCTGGTCGGAGAAGGACGCTGCCGGCAGCATCGACAAGGCAATGGCCGATTCCCCGGAACTTGCCGACGCCGGCAACGTCGCCCAGATCCTGCGCGCAACCCTTCGCTGGCTCGGGCAGGACGGCGCCCGCGCCGGAAACCGGGTAGGCAGCCGTGGCTGAGCAGTCCCTCGTTACCGGGGGAGAGGAACCCGAAGAGCGCATCATCGAAGCCGCACTTCGCCCGAAGAACCTCCACGACTTCGTAGGCCAGCACCGTGTCCGAAAGCAACTCTCGCTCGTGCTGGAAGCCTCGAGGATGCGCGGCCGCAGCGCGGACCACGTCCTGCTTTCGGGCCCTCCTGGGCTCGGCAAGACCACTCTCTCCATGATTATCGCCGCCGAGATGAACGCTCCCTTGCGCATTAGCAGCGGGCCGGCCATCCAGCACGCCGGAGACCTTGCGGCCATCCTCTCCTCGCTTTCTGAAGGCGAAGTGCTCTTCCTCGACGAAATCCACCGGATGTCCCGGCCCGCAGAGGAAATGCTGTACATGGCCATGGAAGACTTCCGGGTGGACATCGTGGTGGGCAAGGGCGCAGGCGCCACTGCCATTCCGCTTGAGCTGCCGCCTTTCACCCTCGTGGGCGCCACCACGCGGGCCGGCCTGCTGCCTGGACCGCTGCGTGACCGCTTTGGTTTTACCGGGCACCTGGAGTTCTACTCAGTGGCGGAGCTGGAACTCGTACTGCGCCGCTCGGCCGGACTGCTTGACCTGAAAGTCAACTCGGCCGGCTTCAGCGAGATTGCGGGCCGTTCCCGCGGAACCCCGCGTATCGCCAACCGGCTGCTTCGCCGTGTCCGGGACTGGGCTTTGGTTCACGGCATCGAACAAATCGATGCCCGTGCCGCCTCCGCTGCGTTGGACATGTACGAGGTGGACCAGCGTGGCTTGGATCGCCTGGACCGTGCTGTGCTGGAAGCCCTGATCCTCAAGTTCAACGGCGGTCCCGTAGGGCTCTCCACCCTCGCTATCGCCGTGGGGGAGGAACCGGAGACCGTCGAAACGGTCGCTGAGCCGTACCTGGTGCGCGAAGGCCTCTTGGGACGGACGCCGCGCGGCAGGATTGCCATGGCGTCAGCCTGGACGCACCTCGGATACGCCGTGCCGCCAGGAGTGTTCGGGCAGGACCCGCTGGCGTTGTTCGAGGATAGCGAAAACGGGGCGGAAAGCATCGACACCGGCCGTTAGCACGATCCATTCAGCTTAACCCTCTAGACTGGTATGACACTCGGCACGTTCGAGTCCTTGGTTCTGTGCCCGCCCGTCGGAGCATTGTGCGGCCAAGTGGGCGAAAGCTCCACGGCCGCCGGATCCACCGGGCAGACATGGCCGTGAAACCAAAAACGTAAGTAAAGAACGGAACTTCCCTGTGGATCCAATGACAATCCTGCTGTTCGCCATGCTCGGCGTCTTCATCTTCATGATGTTCCGCCGCAACAAGAAGACGCAGCAACAGCAGGCCAAGCTTCAGTCCCAGTTTGCCCCCGGCGTTGACGTCATGACCAGTTTCGGACTGTTCGGCCGAATCGTCTCGATGGACGACGCCGAGAACAAGGTTGTCCTGGAACTGTCCCCGGGCAACCTCGCCACGGTGCACCGCCAGGCCGTCACCAAGATCGTTGAGCCCGCCGAGGAGGCCGCAGTTGACGTTCCGGACGACGCGTCGTCGCTGACGGCCGCGGATGCCGATGCATCTGCATCCGCGGAGACCCCGGACGAGACCCTCAAGCGCCTCAACGACGAGGGCAAGAAGGACAACTAGCCCGTACCCGCTCTACAAGCGGGAATAGTTCTACGGCAATGAATCGCCGCCGGCCTGCGCTCACCCGTGCACGTCGGCGGCTGTTCCGTCATCAACAGGAAGATCGAACATGGCACGAACCGGCCACAAAAATGCAGCCCGCAGGGTGCTGATCTGGCTTGTCGCAATATTCGCTGTACTGACAGCAGTCCTCGGTGGCGGCGTCATCACTGGTCACGCCAGCTGGGCCCCAAAGCTCGCGCTTGACCTCGAGGGCGGCACGCAAATGATTCTCGCGCCCAAGGTCGAAGGATCAACCGGCATCAACGAAGAACAGTTGAACCAGGCCGTCGCGATTATCCGCCAACGCGTTGACAGCTCCGGTGTCGCCGAAGCGGAAATCACCACGCAGTCCGGCCGTAACGTCGTGGTAAGCCTTCCCGGTACGCCAAGTTCGGAAACCCGTGCCCTGATCCAGGCATCTGCCGACATGAACTTCCGCCCAGTGATCACCACCGGTGACCCTGCGGCCGTTCCGGTCGCATCCCGCACGCCGGACGCGAGCCTGCCCAAGCCCACCGCTGCGCCGACCAACGCCAGCGACAGCAACTGGGTCACAGCCGACGTCTACAAGGCCTTCGAAGCCTTGGACTGCGTCAACCCGGCCCAGGATAAGCAGCCGCGGTCGGATCCCGCCAAGCCGCTGGTGACCTGCGAGCCGGCAACGGCCAAGACTCCTGCCGTCAAGTACATCCTTGGCCCGGTCGAAGTGAAGGGCCAGGACATCGTGTCGTCCTCCTTCGATCCCGTCCAGGGCGCGCAGGGCTCGGTCACCAATGCGTGGGGCGTGACCATCACGTTCGATGCCAACGCCACCAAGACCTTCAAGGACGTTACGCAGAGGCTCAACCAGTTCTACGTGGCATCGCAGGCGCAGGGCGGCAACGACCCCAAGGCCCAGTTCGCCATCGTCCTGGATGACCAGGTTATTTCCGCGCCGCGTGCCCTCGCAGTCATTACCGATGGCAAGCCGCAGATCACGGGTAACTTCACGCAGGCCTCGGCACAGGCGTTGTCGGACCAGCTTCGCTACGGCGCTTTGCCCATCAGCTTCGATATCCAGTCCGAGGAACAGATTTCCGCCACCCTCGGTGGCGAGCAGCTTCGTCTTGGCCTGATGGCCGGTGTGATCGGGCTCCTGCTCGTGGTGGTCTATTCGCTCTTCCAGTACCGGGCCTTGGGCTTTGTCACCATCCTCTCGCTCGTTGTGGCTGGTGGACTGACATACCTAGCCATCGCGATCCTTGGCTGGACTGAAAACTACCGGCTGTCCCTTGCCGGTGTGGCAGGTCTTATCGTGGCCATTGGCCAGACAGCCGACTCCTTCATCGTGTACTTCGAACGCATCCGTGACGAACTTCGTGAGGGCAAGGGCCTCGTGTCCGCCGTCGCTAACGGTTGGAAGCGCGCCAAGCGCACGGTCCTCGCGTCCAAGGCCGTCAACCTGCTCGCGGCCTTGGTGCTGTACTTCGTCGCTGTTGGAAACGTCCGCGGCTTCGCCTTCACCCTTGGCCTCACCGCGCTGGCAGACCTCCTGGTCGTGTTCATGTTCACGCACCCCACGCTCCAAGTGCTGGCCCGGACCAAGTTCTTCGGCGAGGGGCACCGCTTCTCCGGCCTCGACCCTGAGCGACTGGGCGCCGTGCCGCTGTACCGCGGTGCCGGCCGGCTCCGCACGCCAACGGAGAAGCCCGCCGTCGTGCGCGCCCGCAACACCGGTGCTGCCGCTGAAGCCGAGCGCCGCATGACCATCGCCGAACGCCGGCTTGCCGAGAAGCAGGCCCAGTTGACTGGTTCTTCCAACGGCACCAAGGAGGAGAAGTAATGACCACGAGCTTCGCAAAGTTCGGCAACGAGCTCTACACGGGCAAGCGTTCTTACAACTTCGTTTCCAGCAAGAAGATCTGGTTCATCATCGCCGCAGTAGCGGTGGCGATCTCCATCCTCCTGCCGGTGGTCAAGGGCGGGTACAACCTCGGAATCGACTTCCGGGGCGGCTCCGAGTTCACGGTGTCCAACGTGAAGACCACCGAATCCGCCCCGGGCGAGAAGGCAGTCCACGACGTCGTTTCTGGTGCCGTTCCGCGCGTCGCCAACGTCGCTGGTAGCACTATGCGCATCCAGACCGACAAACTCAGCGATGACCAGACCATCAAGATCAAGACGGATCTCGCGAAGGCCTACGGCGTGACCGAAAACCAGGTCACCTCGACCTTCATCGGCCCCACCTGGGGGCAGGATGTCACCAAGCAGGCCCTGATCGGCCTCGCGGTGTTCGTTGGGCTGGCCGCTCTTTTGATGGCGTTGTACTTCCGCACCTGGAAGATGTCGGTTTCTGCCCTTGCCGGCATGCTGGTCACGATGTTCACTACGGCCGGTGTCTACTCCTTGAGCGATTTCGAGGTGACACCGTCGGCCATCATCGGCTTCCTGACGGTCCTCAGCTACTCCCTGTACGACACCGTGGTGGTTTTCGACAAGATCCGTGAAAACACCTCGGACATCGCGACCTCCAGCCGGCGCACTTTCGCCGAAGAGGTCAACCTTGCCGTCAACCAAACCCTGGTGCGCTCCATCAACACCATGATGGTGGCAGTATTGCCGGTCGCCGCGATTCTGTTCATCGGCGCCGGACTGTTGGGCGCCGGCACGCTCCGCGACCTGTCCCTCGCCCTGTTCGTTGGCATCCTGATCGGTACGGCGGCGACGATCTTCATCGCGGCGCCGCTCTACGCGTGGCTGCGCCAGAGCGAACCCGAGCTGCAGAAGCAGGCCAAGAAGGTGGCGACCCGGCGCGCGGCAGCCGTCAGCGCGAACTCGGAAGCAGCGGCCGTTTAGCCTCGTTTCCCCTTGAAGGGCCGGTCACCGCCGAAAAGTGGTGACCGGCCCTTTTGCGTTCCCGGCTCCGTCATCTGGGTACCGGTTCTTGGAGAGCTCACCAGCGGGAATAGACTGGGAGAATTAAGTCAGTCGTGAGAGGTGCTTTTGTGGAGGAACGTACGACGTCGGCGCCGCCGGCGGGCGGAGAGGACGGCCTGAGCCGCGTGCCCGGCACCGCAACTGCAGCTACGGGAAGCACCGTCGACGGTGTGCCCGTGGACTCCCCGGGCGTGCGCCCGACGTTCCCCGGACGACGCGAGCGGACGCGCTCCAGGCTGGCGAAGTTGACGGGACGGGGCACGAGCACCTATTCGCCCATCCTCGAACCGCTCCTGCGGACCGTCAGGGCCAACAACCCCAAAGAAGACCTCGATCTCATCCAGCGGGCCTTTACCGTGGCAGAGCGCAGCCATCAGGGCCAGAAGCGGAAGAGCGGCGATCCGTACATCACCCACCCCGTTGCGGTGGCCACGATCCTGGCCGAATTGGGCCTCACCGGCACAACCCTTGCTGCTGCACTCCTGCACGACACCGTCGAGGGCACTCCCTACACCCTCGCTGACCTGACGCGCGATTTCGGCCCCGAGGTCGCGATGCTCGTGGACGGCGTCACCAAGCTGGACAAAGTCCAATTCGGTGAGGCCGCACAGTCCGAGACCGTCCGCAAGATGGTCGTGGCCATGGCCAAGGACATCCGGGTACTGATGATCAAGCTGGCGGACCGGCTGCACAACGCCCGTACGTGGCGCTTTGTTTCCGCTGAATCATCCGCCCGCAAAGCGCGCGAAACACTTGAGATCTTTGCGCCGCTGGCCCACCGCCTCGGCATGAACACCATCAAATGGGAACTCGAGGATCTTTCCTTCGCCGCCTTGTACCCCAAGGTGTATGAAGAAATCGTCCGGATGGTGGGGGACCGCACTCCGGAGCGCGAAAAGAGCCTGAGCGTCATCCGCAACCAGATTGCCGAAGACCTGCGCGTCGCCCGCATCAAGGCCACCATCACGGGCCGACCCAAGCATTACTACTCGATCTACCAAAAGATGATTGTCCGGGACAAGGACTTCGACGACATCAACGACCTCATGGGCGTGCGTGTCCTCGTGGATTCCGTCCGTGACTGTTATGCAGCTCTTGGCACCTTGCATTCGCGCTGGAACCCCCTTCCGGGACGGTTCAAGGACTACATCGCCATGCCGAAGTTCAACATGTACCAGTCCTTGCACACCACCGTCATCGGGCCCGGGGGCAAGCCCGTTGAGATCCAGATCCGTACCCACGAAATGCATCGCCGTGCCGAGTATGGCGTGGCGGCACACTGGAAGTACAAGGACCAGCCCAACCGGACCGCCGTAGGTCCGGGGAGCCCCAAGGACGGCGACATGGGCTGGTTGCGTTCCCTGGTCGACTGGCAGCAGGAAACATCGGATCCGGGCGAATTCCTGGACTCGCTGCGTTTTGAAATCAATGCCCGGGAAGTGTTCGTCTTCACCCCCAAGGGCGAGGTCATGGCCCTTCCCGCAGGATCGACACCGGTGGACTTCGCCTACGCGGTGCACACCGAAGTGGGTCACCGGACCATCGGTGCGCGCGTCAACGGCAAGCTGGTTCCGCTCAACAGCGAACTCAATCACGGCGACTGGGTGGAGATCTTCACCTCCAAGGCCGAGGGCGCAGGACCGAGCCAGGACTGGCAGCATTTCGTCAAAAGCGCCCGGGCGCGCAACAAGATCCGGCAGTGGTTCAGCAAGGAACGCCGCGAAGAGGCCATCGAGCGGGGCAAGGACCAGTTGACCCGCGCCATGCGTAAGCAGAACCTGCCCCTGCAACGGCTCATGACACATGACGCCTTGTCCACGGTGGCCGAGGAATTCCACTACGTCGACATTTCCGGCCTGTATGCCGGCGTCGGAGACGGGCACACTTCGGCGCAGTCCGTCATGGAAAAGCTCATGGAGCACCTCGGTGGGCATGAGACGCCCGATGAGGACCTGGACGAAGTCAGCATTCCCTCGCAACTCCAGAAGACCCGGTACTCGGACTCCGGCGTCATTGTCCGCGGCGTGGGGGATGTCTGGGTGAAGCTGGCCCGCTGCTGCACGCCTGTACCGCCTGATCCGATCCTCGGGTTCGTGACCCGCGGCTCGGGGGTGTCGGTACACCGCACGGACTGTACGAATGTCTCGGACCTCCGTGACCAGCCCGATCGCATCGTCGAGGTTGAATGGGCTCCCACCCAGTCCAGCGTCTTCCTGGTGGAGATCCAGGTGGAAGCCTTGGACCGGAAGTCGTTGCTTTCGGATGTCACCCGCGTGCTTTCGGAAAACCACGTCAACATCCTGGCTGCTTCCGTGCACACCTCCAGCGACCGGGTAGCCATCTCCCGCTTCGCGTTCGAAATGGGCGATCCTAAGTACCTTCACCACGTGCTCAGTGCCGTGCGCAGGATCGACGGGGTCTTTGACGTCTACCGGACCACGGGCAACCGCAGGAGAAGCTGAACCTAGCAACTCAGGCGGCTACCTCAGGCGGCAAGACGTCGGAAGGCGGCGGGTCAGCGGTCCGAGCCAACGCGGCAATCTTGCGCAGTGCAGCCTTCTTGTGGGGCACCCTCGTGGACGCCTCCACCGCGAGGGTCAAGAGCCGCAGCCGGACGCCCAATTCATCCCGGGACAGCAGCATCCGCAGTGCGGGCAAGGCCCTGCTGGCTTCTACGTGTAGGGCCACATCCACGGCCGTCCGCAGGGGACTGGTCACGAGCAGCCCGCCGATGCTGACCACGTCCAGTTGGCCTAAACGGACTTCGTGCAGGATACAGCCGCGGGCCGAACGCAAGCTCGATATACGGTGTTTGGCGTCCACGAGAAGCGAAAGCCTCTCTGGGGCATCCGCGCAACCGTAAATCCAGGCCGCCGTCATGCGCCCCGCGATGACCTTCCTGCGAATGCGATCCGGAACCACCAGGGCGGCCGCGCGGGCTCGGAGCCGAGGCGTGACATCCAGCCCCGAGGGAGTGAAACTCTTCTCGTAGAGTGGTGTGAGCACGCCGTCCGTAGCCATTGATTGAAGCTCGGCCCACGTGAACTGCGGGCTGGGCGCGTACAGCTCTTGGGCAGGGAAGTCCTGTTGCTGCGGAGGCGGTAATCTCGGGGCCATTCAGCAATCATCGCGTGGCTGCCGCAACGGGAACAGGCCCCGTGGCGGTTATGTGGATAACCGGCACGGGGCCTGTTGGTTCAAGCTCTACTACTACTACTACAACTACTACAACTACTACTACGCGAGATCGCTTGCCGAACGCTGGATCTGGTCAAGCCAGGCCTCTCGTGCTTCAAGGGCCTCACGGGCGTTCTTGATGCGGCGCTGGTCTCCGGCCTTTTCGGCCTTTTCCAGGTCTTCCCTCAGGCCGGCGATAGCCGCTTCCAGCTGCGACAAGGCGCTGTTGGTGCGGGCCTTCGTCTCCGGGTTGCTCCGGCGCCATTTGTCCTCTTCGGCGTCGCGGACGGCGTCCTCAACCTTGCGAAGGCCGGCTTCGATCCTGCCCATGTCGGCGCGGGGGACCTTGCCGGCTTCTTCCCAGCGGTCGCGGATGGACTGCAGGGCCTTCTTGGCAGCATTGAGGTCCGTGATCGGCAGCAGGGCCTGTGCCTCGACAACGAGCTCTTCCTTGACGGCAAGGTTTGCCGTGTACTGCTGGTCGATCTCGTCGTTGGCAGCCTGGCGGTTGCTGAAGAATACGTCCTGCGCGGCACGGAAACGGAGCCAGAGGGCGTCGTCATCCTTGCGGCTGGCGCGAGGCGTAGCCTTCCACTGGTCCATGAGACGGCGGTATTCGCCGGCGGCGAATCCCCAATCCGTGGAACTGGAGAGGGCTTCGGCCTCGACGATCAGCTGTTCCTTGGCGACCTTGGCCGCCGAGTTGGTGCTGTCCAATTGGGAGAAGTACGCACGGCGGTGGCGGTCAAAGACGGTACGGGCCGAGCGGAACCGCTTCCACAGCGCGTCCTCGTTGCTTCGTCCAAGCCGGATGCCGTTCTTCTGGGCTGTCTTCCAGCTCTCGAAGAGTTCGTTCATGCGGGCGCTGGACGTCTTCCACTGGACCTGGGACGGATCCTGGGATGCGATGGATTCGGCTTCGGCGACGATCGCCTCGCGTGCCGCGAGCTCCGCGGATCGTGCGGCGTCGTGTGCAGCTTTCTCGGACTTCTCCAACTCGGAAATCTGTCCAGCCAAGGCATCGAGTCGAGCCTCGGCAGTGCGGATGTCGCCCACCATGTTTCGCTCTGCCAGCTGCTCACGCAGGTGCTCGACCGTCTTCTGCATGTCCGTGGCCGGGGCCTTGGACTCCACGCGGTGTTCCATCAAAACGATCTGCGCAACAACGTCGTCGTACTTCCGGGCGAAGTATGCCAGCGCCTCGTCGGTGCTCACTCCCGGGTACTGTCCCACCGGCTGCTCTTCGCCGTCGATGGTCAGGAAGACGTGGCCGTCACCCTCGGCGCGCCCCCACTTGGCGGCTTCCGCCAGGGACACAGCCGTAGGCTGGGCTGCCGGCGCGGCCGGAATAACACTGGCGGCTGCCTTGGGGCGGGCAGCAAATGCGGCGGGGGAAGGCGCATGCGAGGGGGCCGGACGTGGCGCCGGAGAGGCAGGCTTGGGCGCGGGCTCTGCCGCGTCGGCCACTGGGGCGTCGGATTCTGCCGCGTCGGCCACCGGGACGACGGGTTCTGCCGCGTCGGCCACCGGGGCGGCGGGTTCTGCCGCGTCGGCCACTGGGGCGGCGGTCTCTGCCGGGGCAGCGAGCTCGGCCGGGGCAACCGGCGCAACACCGGCTTGCTCAGCTACGGGAGCCTGGGTTTCTTCGTCGTTGGCCACTACTGCAGTTTCGTCGGATTTCTGACTGTCTGTCACCGCTAAAAGTCTTTCGCTTGGAGGGATTACTAAGGTAATGCGCCGTGGACCATGGTCCGGGCTAGTTACTTCAGAGAAAACGAGTCTATCGTGACAGCTGCCACAGGGGTGCCGTCGGTGGCGCTGCTCCCCGGATTAATACCGGCTTGGGCGATCTTCGTCACCACGTCCATGCCGCTCGTCACTTTGCCGACCACCGTGTACCCGCCGGCGGAGTCCGGGGGAATGACGGTGTCCTTGTACACAATGAAGAACTGGTGCCCGTTGCCATAGGCGTTGTTGCCGGTCCTGGCGACGGCGATGGTTCCGGCCGGGTAGGTGTTGTTCGCCGGGGTGTTCTCAAGTGGTCCCCAGTGGAAGTTGGGGTCGTCTGTGGTGTCCGTCCCCTTGGCTCCGCACTGCAGCACCGAGAAATTGTCGGCGGTAGTCAATCGAGGGCACTTGAGGCCGCTGTAATAACTCGCGTCAGTGAGGGATTTGAACACTGCTGCGGCCTGGGGAGCTGTTGTGCCATCCAGTTCGACGCCGACTGTCCCTCCATTGAGGCTGAGCTGGCCAGTGAAAGTCTTACCTGCGGCCGTGTCCGCTTTGGGAATGCCGGCGCTATTCGAGCCCGTCGCCGCGGCCGAAGCGGAGGGGTTGGCAGAGGCGGACGGCGAACTCAGCCCGGCTTGGGCCGCTGCGAACTCCGATTCGCTCGGATTCGAGTTGAACACCGTGAGTTGGAGCACGACGGCGGCAATCAGGGCGGCGGCACCCACGCTGACCGCGATCACATTGTCCCGGCGGCGGCGCTTGCCCTGTGCACGCCGAAGCTCGCGCTTGGCTTCCATCTGCCTGATGCGCCGTTTGGCTTCACGGTTGTCCCGCGGCCTTGTAGACAATGGTCCTCCTGGTTGTCTGGACAAGCTTCCCTCGCAAGCAAGCCGAACCCGGGCGCCCGCATTAGATGTGCAGGCGCCGAAAGCATAAACTGGCTGCCGCACATAGTTTATGCATGACTGGCTGGACGCCAGCCCATCCTGAGCCGAATCGGCCTGTGGTTCGTGGCGCTGGGTCCGGCCCGCGCAATCATTGAGGAGAAATTTCCACCATGGCCCGTACCGCCTCCCTGTCCGGATTCCCCGAGTGGCTTCCCCAGGAACGGTTGGTGGAACTGCATGTGCTGGACACGTTGCGCAAGACGTTTGAACTCCACGGCTTCTCTTCCATCGAGACGCGCGCTGTCGAAACCGTCGGCCAGCTTCTCCGCAAGGGCGAGATAGACAAAGAGGTATACGGACTGAGCCGGCTGCAGGAAGACGAGGACGGCGGCGAAGGCGGAAAGTCGGACAAGGCAGATCCCAACGCCTTGGCGCTCCACTTCGACCTCACGGTGCCGTTTGCCCGCTATGTCGTCGAGAACGCCGGCTACCTGGCGTTCCCGTTCCGCCGCTACCAGATCCAGAAGGTGTGGCGGGGGGAGCGGCCCCAGGAGGGTCGCGCCCGCGAGTTCACGCAGGCGGACATCGACGTCGTGGGCGACGGCGAGCTGCCTTTCCGCTACGACGTCGAGATCGCCCTCGTCATCGCGGAAGCGTTGAGCGCCCTTCCCATTCCGGACTTCCGCCTGCGCATCAACAACCGCAAGCTCGCCGAGGGCTTCTACCGCGGTATCGGCCTCACCGACACTGCCGGCGTGCTTCGAAGCATCGACAAGCTCGAGAAGATCGGCGAAGCGAAAGTTGCCGAATTGCTCAGGAGCGAGCTTGGCGCCACGGATGAGCAGGCAGCGCTTGCCTTGAAACTTGCCAGCATCCGCACCGAGGACACGTCCTTCGTGGCGCAGGTGCGTGCGCTTGGCGTATCGGACGAGCTTCTTGAAGAGGGCCTCAGCGAGCTGGAACAAGTCATCGAGGCTGCCGTGCAGCGCGCCCCCGGCAAAGTTGTTGCCGACCTGAGCATCGCCCGCGGCCTCGACTACTACACCGGTACGGTCGTCGAAACCGTCCTGGTGGGACACGAGCAACTCGGTTCCATTTGCTCCGGCGGCCGCTACGACGCCCTCGCCAGCAAGGGCAACCGCAAGTTCCCCGGCGTCGGGCTGTCGATCGGCGTGACCCGCCTGGTCTCCCGCATCTTGAGCCAGGAATTCGCGACGGCGTCGCGCTCGGTTCCCACGGCAGTCCTGGTGGCGCTGAACAACGACGACAGCTGGTCTGCGGCCCAGGATGTGGCGGCCCAGCTGCGTGGACGGGGGATCGCCACCGAAGTTGCGGCGAAGGCCGAGAAGTTCGGCAAGCAGATCAAATTCGCCGACCGACGCGGCATTCCCTTCGTCTGGTTCACGGACGACGACGGCAAGCACCAAGTGAAGGACATCCGCACCGGGGAGCAAGTCGACGCGGATCCGGCCAGCTGGGAGCCGTCACCCGAGGATCTCCACGTCCGCATCACCACGCGATAGCCACGAACCGGCGCCTCAAGGCAAAAGCCCGCGGGCCCGGGCGGGAGCGGGCCGTTCCCGGTGGGGCCATGCTTCGTTCATACGGGTAAACTCGAACGGGATCGTTTTGTCATGGTCCTGAAAATCATGTTGAAAGGAATGCTGTGCTGCGCACACATGACCTCGGATCCCTGCGTTCCGAGCACATTGGACAGACCGTCACCCTGGCTGGCTGGGTAGGCCGCCGCCGAGATCACGGTGGCGTGGCCTTCGTCGATCTGCGTGACGCGTCCGGTGTCGCCCAGGTGGTTGTCCGCGAGGAAGAGGTCTTCCACGGCCTGCGCAATGAATACGTGCTGCAGATCGTGGGCACCGTCAGCAAGCGTCCCGAGGGCAACGAGAACCCGCACCTCGCCACCGGCGAGATCGAGGTCATCGCCGAGAAAGTGGTGATCCTCAACACTTCGGATCCCCTTCCGTTCCAGATCGACGAGCACGTGGAGGTCGGTGAAGAAGCGCGACTCAAGCACCGTTACCTTGACCTGCGCCGCCCCGGCCCCGCCCGGAACCTGCGCCTGCGTTCCGAAGCGAACCGCGTGGCCCGCGAGCTGCTTCACCAGCAGGGTTACGTTGAGATCGAGACTCCCACGCTGACGCGCTCGACGCCGGAAGGCGCCCGCGACTTCGTGGTTCCGGCGCGTCTGGCACCGGGTTCCTGGTATGCGCTTCCGCAGTCCCCGCAGCTTTTCAAGCAGCTGCTCCAGGTTGGCGGTTTCGAAAAGTACTACCAGATCGCTCGTTGCTACCGCGACGAAGACTTCCGTGCGGACCGCCAGCCGGAATTCACCCAGCTCGACATCGAAGCCAGCTTCGTTGACCAGGACGACATCATTGAGCTCGGCGAAGGCATCGTCAAGGCACTATGGCAGCTGATCGACGTCGAGATCCCGACGCCGATCCGCCGTATGACGTACCACGAGGCGATGGCCAAGTACGGCTCCGACAAGCCGGACCTGCGCTTCGGCCTGGAGCTCACTGAATTGACGGAGTTCTTCAAGGACACGAACTTCGGCGTCTTCAAGGCGCCCTACGTTGGCGCCGTCGTCATGCCTGGCGGGGCCTCGCAGGCCCGCCGCGCGCTGGACGCCTGGCAGGAATGGGCCAAGCAGCGTGGCGCCAAGGGTCTCGCCTACGTGTTGTTCAAGGAAGACGGCGAGCTCACGGGCCCCGTTGCCAAGAACCTCACGGACGCGGAGCGTGCCGGCCTGGCTGACGCCGTCGGCGCAAAGCCCGGCGACTGCATCTTCTTCGCCGCCGGCGAGAAGTCACCATCCCGCGCCTTGCTGGGTGCTGCCCGCGTCGAGATCGGCCACCGCACCGGCCTGATCGATCCCAAGGACTGGGCTTTCGTCTGGATCGTGGACGCCCCGATGTTCGAACCGGCTGCCGCAGCCGTCGCTTCCGGCGACGTCGCGGTGGGTGGCGGACAGTGGACGGCCCTGCACCACGCCTTCACCTCCCCGAAGCCCGAGTTCCTGGACTCCTTTGACAAGGACCCGGAAGCGGCCCTGTCGTACGCCTACGACATCGTGTGCAACGGCAACGAAATCGGCGGCGGATCCATCCGTATCCACGAGGCCGATGTCCAGGAGCGCGTTTTCGAGCTCATGGGCCTGGACAAGGAAGACGCGCAGACCAAGTTCGGCTTCCTGCTCGAGGGATTCAAGTACGGCGCACCTCCGCACGGCGGCATGGCCTTCGGGTGGGACCGGGTCGTGGCCCTTCTGGCCGGCGTGGACTCGATCCGCGACGTCATCGCTTTCCCGAAGTCCGGCGGCGGCTACGACCCCCTGACCGCTGCTCCTGCGCCCATCACGGCGCAGCAGCGCAAGGAAGCCGGAGTCGACTTCAAGCCTGAAGCCAAGCCGCAGGCAGCGGCAGCCAAGCCGGAGTAGCTGGAACCGTAGAAGTAGCCCGAAGGCCCTCGCACATTGCGGGGGCCTTCGGCGTAGCATGACGTCGACTGAATTCGAGGAGGACGCGTGACACAGGAAATGGGCCTTGCATCGATCGAGGAGCTCATGGACCGGGCATGGCCCGCCCCGGACCGTGAGGACACCGGGGGATGGGTCATGCGGGCCGCCGGAGGCGTGACACAGCGGGCAAACTCGGTCTGGCCCAGGGAGCAGGCCAGCGACCACGAGTCGGCAGTACGGGCCGCCACGCAGTGGTACCGCTCCCGGCGCCTGCCGCTGATCTTCCAGATTTTCGACGATGAGCGAAGCGCGGGCCTCAACAGTGTGCTCGATGCGCAGCGATTCACCCGGCAGTCGGAGACCCTCATCATGGTCCGTCCGGGCGGCGCCTTTCCAGCTACCCTGCCCGGTGGCCCGGCAACCGGCGTCGAGATCTCGGAGGAGCCTTCCGAAGAGTGGCTCCGGCTGTGGTGGTCCGTTGACGGCCGCGGGGGAGACGCCGAGCTGGACATCGCCCGGAGGATTCTGGTGTCTTGCCCTTCCGTCTACGCTCTCGCGAAGGACGACGACGGCGTCCCGGCCGCCGTCGGGCGCCTCGCCCTGGTGGACGGCAAGGGAGGCATCTACTGCATGGCAACTGCGGCCAAGCACCGCCGCCGTGGCTACGGGCGGCAGGTGCTTGAAGCGCTTCTGGAAGCGGGCGCCCACCGGGGCGTGTCCGAGTTCTGGCTACTGGTAATGGCCTCGAATACCGGCGCCCGGGCCCTGTACGAAGGCGCGGGGTTCGCAGAGCACGGCAGGTACCTCTACCGGCAGGCCCGGCCGCAGCGGGCGTTGTCGGGCTGTTAGCTGGCCCGGCGCCCCTGCTACAACGGATCCGTGACGTCGATCCGCACGGCGCAGGCATCTGCCGCAGCCCTGCGAAGTACGGTTGCGTTGGGGTCGGCAACTGTCAGGAACGCGAGCTTCGCCCGGGACGAATATTCCTTCAACGCCTTTTCTTCGAGGACCGCCGCGGAGAGTGCGGTGTCTCCGCCCAGAACGAGATATTCAATGCTGTCTCCGGCGAACACAGCGGCGGCATAACCGGCCACCGCTTCCGTCAGTGCGTTGGCCTGGTTCTCACGACGACGCGCAAAGCGCTGCTGCGAGGATCCACCTGCAGCCGAGCGGGATTGTACGTAACGTGAGCCCGATTTGGAGGCGGCCACTTTGCCGCCACTCACCACCCCCACCGCGTAGCCGCCCCGGCGCACCAGGATGATTCCGAGCCGCCGTTCCTGCGAAGCAAGCGAGGCCAGGCGCTCAACCGCGGTTGCGCCCCTCCCGGGCCGTCCATCGACAGGCCAGGGGGCCCTTAGTAGAGCGGTAGCGCCATCGGCCGCCCGCAGGAGCGTGCCGCCGTCGTCGGGCTCTTCCTTAACGGCGCCATGGCTCGCGGCGAAGCGCTCCACCCAGCCGGTCAACCGCGGACCGGGGATGAAAGCGGTGCGCACCGCCCCTGGCGGCGGCTTTTCGTTGGGGCCGGACGGCCGGGTCTCCACGTCGATGTCTCCTTCGCTGGAATCATGAGTAGCCTATCCATGTGGAAGATCTCTTTGGTGCCGACGCGGACAATGACGACGACGCCGGCAGCCAGGCGGATTCGGACCGTTCCAGCGATGGACGCGCAGGCACAGGGCGTCCGGCGTCGCCGCGGAGCCCTTTGGCTGTCCGTATGAGGCCCCGGACTCTCGACGACGTTGTGGGCCAGCAGCATTTGCTGGGCCAGGGGTCTCCGTTGCGGCAGCTTGCCGCAGGGGCCAACGCCGCCGGTCCTGCCGGCCCGAGTTCGGTCATCTTGTGGGGACCCCCGGGTACGGGCAAGACGACGCTGGCACACGTCATTGCCCGCGGACCCGGCCGGAAGTTCGTCGAATTGTCCGCCATTACCGCGGGTGTCAAGGATGTCCGCCTGGTCATGGAAAATGCCTTGACTGCCCGGGATCTCTATCGGACCACCACGGTGCTGTTCCTGGATGAGATCCACCGCTTCAACAAAGCCCAGCAGGACGCCCTGCTTCCCGGCGTCGAGAACCGCTGGGTGGTCCTGGTCGCAGCTACCACCGAGAACCCTTCGTTCTCGGTGGTCTCGCCGCTGCTTTCCAGGTCACTGCTGCTTACCTTGAAACCGCTCACCGATAGCGACATCGAAGCGCTGCTGCAGCGCGCCGTTGCCGATGCCCGCGGCTTGGCAGGAGGAGTGGAGCTCACCCCGGAAGCCTTGGAGCACCTGGTCCGCTTGTCCGGGGGCGATGCCCGCCGTGCGCTCACCGCGCTCGAGGCCGCTGCCGGCGTCGCCTACGGTGACAGGAACCACGACGACGGCGACGCGTCCGAAGACGCTTCTGAAGAGGAAGGGCTGGCAGGTGACGGCGCCCCCGAGGCTCCGGTCGTCGTCGAACTCCGCCATACGGAGCGGGCGCTGGACGTGGCTGCCGTCCGATACGACCGCGCGGGCGACCAGCACTATGACGTCGCCAGTGCGTTCATCAAGTCGATCCGCGGTTCCGACGTCGATGCGGCCCTCCACTATCTGGCCCGCATGCTTGAAGCGGGCGAGGATCCGCGCTTCGTGGCCCGCCGGATCGTCATTTCGGCCGCCGAGGACATCGGCATGGCGGATCCGACGGCGCTGCAGACCGCCGTCGCCGCTGCCCAGGCAGTGCAGTTGATCGGCATGCCCGAAGGCCGGATCATCCTCGCCGAAGCGGTGGTGCATCTGGCGACTGCGCCCAAGTCAAATGCCGCCTACCTGGGCATCAACAAAGCCATCGCAGATGTGCGTGCGGGGATGGGGGTCGGGATTCCGGCGCATTTGCGGGACGCGCACTACCAAGGAGCGAAAGGCCTTGGCCACGGCCAAGGCTACAAGTATGCCCACGATGCCCCGCATGGCGTTGCCACCCAGCAGTACGCTCCGGACGATCTGGTCGGCAGGGACTATTACGAGCCCACGGCAAACGGCGCCGAACGGGATATTGCTCCGAGGCTTGAGCGGCTGCGCAGGATCATCCGGGGCAAGTAGCCGTCATGGTAGGCTAGATGCTTGTCTGGCAAGGCTCGGGCGCACAATCCATCAAAATCCAGGTTTTGATGCTGTGCCCTGCGCCCCGTAGCAAAAGGCAGCGGTTGGCCGATGCTCTCCCTCATGGAGGCCAGTAACACTGACACACCGCAGATATTGGAAGGACACAAGTGGCTAACAACACTCGTGCTCGCCGTACCGCACGCCTTTCGCGTGCACTCGGCATCGCTCTGACTCCCAAGGCCGCCAAGTACATGGAGCGCCGTCCGTACGGTCCCGGTGAGCATGGCCGTGCCCGCAAGAAGCAGGACTCTGACTACGCCGTACGTCTGCGCGAAAAGCAGCGTCTGCGCGCCCAGTACGGCATCCGCGAAGCCCAGATGACCCGTGCCTTCGAAGAAGCACGTCGCACCAAGGGCCTGACCGGTGAAAACCTGATCGAACTGCTCGAAATGCGTCTCGACGCCCTCGTGCTGCGTGCCGGCTTCGCCCGCACCATCGCCCAGGCCCGCCAGCTGGTTGTGCACCGCCACATCCTCGTTGACGGCATCCGCGTGGACCGCCCGTCGTTCCGCGTTGCGGAAGGCCAGCTCATCCACGTTCACAGCCGTAGCGAAGTCATGGCTCCGTTCCAGGTTGCAGCTGCCGGCGCACACGTCCTGAACGTCGTTCCGGCATACCTGGACGTCAAGATCGACGCCCTCCAGGCACGCCTGGTTCGTCGCCCGAAGCGCTCCGAGGTCCCCGTGACCTGCGAAGAGCAGCTCGTGGTCGAATTCTACGCTCGCTAATTCCCAGCAAGCACATACAAAGAAGCCCGTGGCACGCGCCGCGGGCTTCTTTGTATGTAAGGTACTTGGGGAAGCCATGCCGGGGTGCCTGTGTAGAACCACATGGCGAACCAGCGGCAAAGCAACAAATGCTAGGAGATGAGTATCCATGACTGGTGGCGATATTGCAGGCCTGATCGCAGCCGGAGTTTTCGCGCTCCTTGTAGTCCTGTTGGCCGTGCCGATCCTCAAACTCGGGCGGGTCTTCGATGAGGTCCGCACCTCCATCCGTTCCTTGAGCGACGGAGCGACCCCCCTGATGGACGAGGTCACGGCGACGGTTTCCACCACCAACCAGCAGCTGAAAAAGGTGGATGGCATCACCTCCAACGTTTCCGACGCCTCCGCCAACATCTCTGCCTTGTCCTCGCTGGTGGCCGCAACAGTCGGTTCGCCGCTCATCAAGGTGGCAGCGTTCAGCTATGGAGTGCGCTCGGCTTTTGCCGCCCGCCGCAAACCGGGCAGTGGCCGCCGCAGCCGCTGAATCCGTTCGTAAGTCACGACCTTCGTATGTCAGGAAAACTGTGAAAAGAATTGTCTGGATGGGGATCGGCATGGCAATCGGAGTCATCGCCTTCCGCAAGATCACCCAAGCACAGGCCGCCATTGGCCCCGAAGGCCTGAACCGTGCCGTTGCGCGGCTGGCCGACGGCGTGTACGACTTCGCCGACGCCGTGCGCGCCGGAATGAATGAACGCGAAGTCGACCTCAGGGCCGCGCTTGGCATCGTAGAGTCCGACGCCGGCAGCCGTTAGCAGCCGCGGTTCGCCCAAGCGGCCGTCAACAGGGCAGAATTAGAAGCTGCGGCAATGGCGCATGCCAGAACCGCGCACAAACTCATGTGCAGTGAATTGAGAAGGGTAAGTAATCAGCTAATGAAGTCGCAGGAGATCACCAAACGCTGGGTGGACTTTTTTGTCAGCAAGGGCCACACAGCCGTCGCCTCAGCATCGCTCGTATCCAGCGACCCTTCCCTGCTCTTCACTGTGGCCGGCATGGTTCCCTTCATTCCCTACCTCACCGCCCGCGAGGAGCCGCCCTTCGACCGCGCCACGAGCGTCCAGAAGTGCATCCGCACCGGCGACATCGAGGAAGTGGGCAAGACCGCCCGCCACGGCACGTTCTTCCAGATGTGCGGAAACTTTTCCTTCGGGGACTACTTCAAGGAAGACGCCATCAAGTTCGCCTTCGAGTTGCTCACCAAGAGCGTCGACGACGGCGGTTACGGACTCGACGTCGAGCGCCTCTGGGTGACCGTCTACGAGGAAGACGACGAAGCCCAGGACTTGTGGCTGAAGAACACCGGCATCCCTGCCTCGCGCATCCAGAGGATGGGGAAGGCCGACAACTACTGGTCCACCGGGCAGCCTGGTCCTGCCGGCCCGTGCTCGGAAATCTACTATGACCGCGGCCCGGCCTATGGCGCCGAAGGCGGTCCCATCGCGGACGAAAACCGCTATGTCGAAATCTGGAACCTCGTGTTCATGCAGTACCAGATCGAGAACGTCCGCTCGAAGGTGGACTTCGACATCGTTGGCGAACTGCCCAAGAAGAACATCGATACCGGCCTCGGCATGGAACGCCTCGCGATGATCCTGCAGGGCGTCGAAAACATGTACGAAACGGACCAGGTCCGTCCCGTCATCGACAAGGCCGCAGCCCTTTCCGGCAAGGAATACACCTCTGCCGAGTCCGCTGACGACCCGCACCACACGGACGACGTCCGGATGCGCGTCGTCGCCGACCACATCCGTTCGGCCCTCATGCTCATTTCCGACGGCGTGTCCCCGTCCAACGAAGGCCGCGGCTACGTACTGCGCCGGCTGATCCGCCGTGCCGTCCGTGCGATGCGCCTCCTCGGGGTCGAAGAAGCCTGCCTGCCGCAATTGCTCCCGGCTTCCCGCGACGCCATGAAGGGTGTCTACCCCGTGGTGGAGACCGACTTCGATCGCATCAGCCGCATCGCCTACGCCGAAGAAAAAGCCTTCCTGCGCACCATCGCCTCCGGCACCGCGCGCCTCGAGGAAGCCGTGGTGCTCTCCAAGGCCGCCGGAAAGCCGCTGTCCGGCGAGGATGCCTTCGCCCTTCACGACACCTACGGATTCCCGATCGACCTCACCCTCGAAATGGCCGAGGAGGCCGGCTTGAAGGTTGACGAAGCCGAATTCCGCAGCCTCATGCTGGAGCAGCGCCAGCGCGCCCAGGCGGATGCCAAGGCCAAGAAGGGTGGACACGCCGACGTCTCGGCCTTCCAGGAGCTCCTGGCCGAGGGCGAGACGGTCTTCACCGGCTACACCGAACTGGAAGGCGAGGCCCGGGTCCGCGGCATCGTGAGCTCGGGCCGGCGTGTTGCCCACGCCTCCACGGGCGACGAAATCGAGCTCGTGCTCAACGAGACCCCGTTTTACGCAGAGGCGGGTGGCCAGTCGGCCGACAAGGGCCTCATCACCGGTGACGGCTTCGTCGTCGAGGTCCTCGACGTCCAGCGCCCCGTGAAGGGCCTGAGCGTCCACAAGGCTATCGTCCGCGAAGGCGAGATCGCCTCGGACGCTTTGGTGCGTGCCGCCGTCGACCGCGAACGCCGCCACGCCGCCGAGCAGGCCCACACGGGCACCCACATCGTGCACGCCGCCCTGCACCAGATCCTCGGCCCGGAAGCCACCCAGCGTGGCTCTTTCAACAAGGCCGGTTACCTGCGCTTCGACTTCGCCTGGGGCGAGGGATTGAGCGCAGCCACGAAGTCCGAGATCGAAGAGGTCTCGAACATCGCCATCCGCAATAACTTCCGGGTGGACACCAAGGTGATGGGCCTCGCCGAGGCAAAGGCCCTGGGCGCCATGGCCCTCTTCGGCGAAAACTACGGCAGCGAAGTCCGGGTTGTGGAGATCGACGGCGCGTGGTCCCGTGAGCTTTGCGGTGGCACCCATGTGGCCAACACCTCCCTCATCGGGAGCCTGTCGCTGCTCGGCGAGCAATCCGTGGGTTCGGGAAACCGCCGCGTGGAAGCCTTCGTCGGCCTCGACGCCTTCCGGCACCTCGCAGCTGAGCGAGCCTTGGTCACCGAGCTTACGGAGATGCTCAAGGTCCCGTCGGGCCAGTTGGCGGACCGGATCTCCAGCACCTTGGCCAAGCTCAAGGCAACGGAAAAGGAACTCGACCGCCTCCGCAAGGAACAGCTGACCGCAGCCGCTGCGAACCTCGTTGCCACGGCCCAGGATGCCGCAGGCGTCCGGGTAGTGGCGCACGACGCCGGCCAAGTCGGGGGAGCGGACGACCTCCGCAGCCTCGCCATGGACCTGCGAAACCGGCTCGGCTCCGAAGCTTCCACGGTTGCCGTGGCCGGTGTCAGCAACGATCGTCCGGTCATCATCATCGCCACCAACGAGGCAGCGCGTGAAGCAGGCGTCAAGGCAGGCGCCCTTGTCCGCGTGGCCGCAGGAATCCTCGGTGGCGGCGGTGGCGGCAAGGACGACGTCGCCCAAGGCGGCGGAACCGACGCCGCGAAGATCGCACCGGCCCTTGCGGCCGTTGTGGACGCGATCGCCAAGCGCTGATTTTGGAGGCCATTGCGAGCAACGACGACTACCCCCGGGGCATCAAACTGGGGGTAGACGTCGGGACCGTCCGTGTGGGAGTCGCCATCTGCGACCCGGACGGGATCCTGGCCACGCCGTTCAAGACGGTAAGCCGGGACGCCAAGAAGAATTCCGATATCGGGGTCATTGTCCGGCAGGCCGAGGAGCTCGGCGTAGTCCAGATCTTCGTCGGCCTGCCGCGGACGATGAAGGGCGAAGAACACGCTTCTGCGGCCATGGCCACGGACTACGCGGACTTGCTGGCAGCCCACTTGCAGCGCCGTGGACTCGATGTTCCAGTCAACATGGTGGACGAGAGGCTCAGTACTGTGACGGCCCACCGCAATCTCCATGAAGCTGGCATGAGCAGCAAGGATCATCGTAAAGTGGTGGATCAGGTTGCCGCTGCCGGAATTCTGCAGCACGCGATCGACATGCAAAAAGCCAGAGGTGCGGATGTGGGCAGGCGCGTGCAGGCGCCGATGCCACCCCAACACATTGACGGTGCCAGTGCGCCGCTGCCGGCCTCCGGCATTGATCCACACTCTCCAACGAGGGGAAGACAATAGTGAGCCCGGTCAACAACGACCCCTCCAACGACGCAGCAGAAGACCGTACCCGGCCTCTGACGCGTCGTGAAATCCGTGCCAGGGAACGATTCCTGGAGACGCAGAACCAGGAGGTGTTGCCACCACCTGTGCCTGTCCACTTTGAACCTGTCGCAGTCCCGAAACCGCAGCCTGCATACGTCCCGGACTATGCGCCGGCGGCCCCGGAAGCGACCACGCACGCCGCTGACCTCCACGACGACGGTATCCATGGCGACGGTAACCATGGAGAAGCAGTCCGGTCCCAAGAGGACCTGCAGGAGCACCCTGACCCGGCGCAGCCTGAAGTTCCCCTGCAGCCCGTTGACGCCGTGCACCCCATCGACGACACAGTGCAGCCAGAGGTCGAGCACTACGACGTGGCGCACCCCGACGACGTCAGGCACGATACTCTCCACCCCGATGTCGTCGAGCACGACGCTGTTCACAGCTACGACGTTGCACACGATGACGAGTTTCACGACCTGCAGGCCCATGACGAAGGTTATGCGCACCACGACCCCCAGTTCGACTACGGGGTCCACGAGGAGCACGGTGCGCACGACCTCATGGCAGCTGCGACTCCTGCGCCGAAGGTCCCCTCGAAGAAGGTCCGCAGGCGCCGTCGGCTTGTCGCGCTCCTGCTCACCCTCACGGTGTTCGTCGCAGCGGTTGCCGTTGGTGCACAGTTCCTGAAGCCATTGCTCGGGATGGACAAGGTCAGCGACTACCCAGGCCCGGGCACCGGCTCGGTCACCATTACTGTTGCCCCGGGCTCCGGCCCCAAGCTGGTCGCGAGCAACCTCCAGAGCCAGCACGTCATTGCCGACGCCGATTCTTTCGTGGCAGCCTTCACTGCCGCCGGTGGTGAGCTCTCACCCGGTGATTTCACTTTCAAAACGGAAATGAAGAACTCCGATGCGGTGAATGTGCTCCTCGGCAAGGATTCTTCCAAGGTCATGTACTTCGCATTGAGTGCCGGATTGCGCATCGGTGAATCCCTTGACGCGATCTCCAAGGGTTCGGGCATACCTCTCTCCGAATTGAAGGCGCTCAGCGACTCGCCGGCCCAGTTTGGCGTCCCTGCCCAGGCAAAGAACCTGGAAGGCTTCCTGGCACCGGGGGAGTACCGTTTCCCCGTTGGAACCTCTGCCAAGGACATCCTCCAGAAGCTGGTCACGGCCACTACCGACGAGCTCAAGGCCCAGGGTGTCACGGATCCCGCCAAGCAGTACCAGACCATCACGGTAGCCAGCATCGTGCAGGCTGAAGGCGGGCAGGCCGATTACGGCAACGTGGCCGGCGCCATTTACAACAGGCTCAAACCGGGCAACACCGAGACGAACGGGCTCATCCAGTCCGACGCCACCGTTACGTACGGCCTGGGTACCAAGACCTTCCACCTGACCGACGCCCAGAAGGCCGACAAGGGCAACCCCTACAACACCTACGCCAACGTGGGCCTGCCGGTCGGCCCCATCGGTTCACCCGGCAAGACGGCGATCGATGCCGCCGCCAAGCCGACAGCCAACAACTACCTTTACTGGGTGACGATCAATCTCGACACCAAGGAAACCAAGTTCTCCAGCACCCTGGCGGAACACCTCAAGTACGTTGACCAATACAACGCCTGGTGTGCTGCCAACGCCGGACGGTGCGTGTGAGTAGACGTGCTGCCGTCCTGGGGCACCCCATCAGCCACTCGAAGTCACCAGCGCTCCACCGAGCGGCCTACGCGAAGCTCGGGCTCGACATCGAATACTCGGCGATCGATGTAACGGTGGAGCGGCTCCCGGCCTTCATGGCGGGCCTCGTGGACGGGGATGACTGGTGCGGTTTGTCCGTCACCATGCCCCTCAAGACCGCCATGGTGGACGAAGTCGACGAGGTCCGGGGGGCCGGTGCGTACTTGGGCGTCATCAACACGGTGGCTTTCGAAGCGACTGAGTACGGCGTGCGGCGGGTCGGCCACAACACGGATGTGGCGGGCATAGTCGACGCCGTCAGGAATGCAGGAGTCAAGGAGCAGCCGGGCTCGGCGGTCCTTGGCGGCGGAGGGACCTCGGCAGCGGCTATTGCGGCGCTCCGGGAGCTCGGTTCGAAACACGTTGACGTCTTTGTGCGCGACGCCGGACGGGCCGCCGAGGCGAAAGCCGCGGCAGCCGCCGTCGGGCTTTCCATCCACCTCCGGCCGATGACCGAAGCGGCTGTTGGCATGGCAGGAGCGGATCTGGTGATCTCCACGCTTCCGCCGCGGGCGGCGGACGGAATTGCGGCGCAGCTTGGGCAGCTTCCCGACGGCACGCTTCCCGACGTCGGCACAGGTGTGCTGCTCGATGTGGCCTACGATCCTTGGCCCAGCCGTATTGCCGAAGCATGGCGTTCGCGGGGCGGAGTGGTGGTTCCGGGCCTCGAGATGTTGCTCTATCAGGCCGTGGAGCAAATCCGTTTGTTTTCAGGAGCCGACGTCACCGCCGATGTCATAGATGTGATGTGTGACTCAGTCGGGCTTCCCCGGCGGGTCTAGTAGGGGCCTTACATGGCAGGATTGGATATATGTTGCGTTGGTTGACTGCCGGTGAATCCCATGGCCCGGCACTGCTCGGAATTGTTGAAGGCGTCCCCGCCGGTGTTGAACTCACCAGCGAGGAAATACGTGACGCCTTGGCGCGTCGCCGTCTCGGCTATGGCCGCGGCGCCCGGATGAAGTTCGAGCAGGACGAAGTGACCATCCTTGGCGGCGTCAGGCACGGTGTGACGCAGGGTGGCCCCGTCGCGATCCAGATCGGCAACACCGAATGGCCCAAATGGGAGCAGATCATGTCTGCCGACCCGGTGGACCCCGCAGTCCTCGCGGACCAAGCCCGCAATGCGCCGTTGACACGTCCGAGGCCCGGCCATGCGGACTTCACAGGCATGCAGAAGTACGGATTCCCTGAGGCCCGCCCTGTGTTGGAACGCGCCAGCGCCCGCGAGACCGCCACGCGTGTCGCCTTGGGTACCGTCGCTTCGCAATTCCTGAAGCAGCTTGGCATCGAGCTCGTGAGCCACACCGTATCCATCGCGAGCGTGACCGTGCCCGAGGGCCGCCCCCTGCCCGTGCCGTCCGACGTCCTGGCCCTCGACGCCGATCCTCTGCGTTGTTTCGACCGGGAGACCTCCGACGCCATGGTGGCCGAGGTCGACGCAGCACACAAGGAAGGCGAAACCCTCGGCGGTGTTGTCGAAGTCCTGGCCTACGGCCTTCCGCCGGGGCTCGGAAGCTACGTGCACTGGGACCGTCGCCTCGACTCCCGCCTGGCCGCTGCCCTGATGGGCATCCAGGCAATCAAGGGCGTCGAAGTCGGCGATGGCTTCCTGACAGCGGCCCGCCGTGGCTCCGCCGCGCACGATGAAATCGTCAAGGACGAGACCGGCCGGATCGTCCGCAAGACCAACCGGGCCGGTGGCATCGAAGGCGGAATGAGCATCGGCGAAGTCCTGCGTGTCCGTGCCGCCATGAAGCCCATCGCCACCGTCCCTCGTGCGTTGAAGACCATTGACGTGAGCACCGGTGAGGCCGCCAAGGCGCACCACCAGCGCTCCGACGTCTGTGCCGTTCCGGCGGCGGGTGTCGTGGCCGAGGCCATGGTTGCCCTGGTGTTGGCCGAGGCCGTTGCCGAGAAGTTCGGCGGTGACTCGGTCGCTGAGACCGCCCGGAACCTTCGGGGTTACCTGGACAGCATCCCGGCAACCCTGGACTCGGTCGGCCACTAGTGGTCCGCGGTAACCCGGGCGCCGGTTATGGGCGCGCGATCGTTTTGGTTGGGCCAATGGCCGTCGGCAAGTCGGTCATCGGCCAGCAACTCGCCCAACAATTGGGCGTGCCCTTCGTGGACACGGACGCCGTCATCGTTGAGCAACACGGCACGATTGCGGATATTTTCGCCGGTCGCGGAGAACACGCATTCCGGGAGATCGAGGCCAGGACGGTGGCACGCGCCGTCGACGCTGCGAACATCAACCGTGCCGTAGTCTCGCTGGGTGGCGGCGCAGTGCTCGATTCGGGCACGCAGCAGCTGCTGGGCGACTGCACCGTGATCTACCTTGAGTGCGACGCCGAGACTGTCGCCGAGCGCATTGCCCGCAACACAGGCCGGCCACTCCTGGCCGGCGACGCCATGGCCCGCTGGGAGACCCTTTTTGCCGCCCGGCGTCCAGTCTATGAACGCCTTGCAGACATCATCGTCGACGTCCGGTCCGGGACAGTGGCGGAAATCGCCCTCCACGTGGAGGAAAGACTGCGTGAATACGCGGCCTTGAAAGAGGAAGTGCAAAAGTGAGCAACGAAGCAACTGTCATCAAGGTCACTGGCCAGTCCGCCAACGAGAACTATGACGTCGTTGTCGGGCGCGGCCTCCTGGAGACCCTTCCCGCGAAGCTGGGCGAGCGGGTCCGGCGGGTTCTCGTGATCCACCCTCGTGCCCTGCGCCTCACGGGCGATACGGTCCGCGCCGAACTCGAGGCTGCCGGGTTCACGGCCCTCACAGCCGAGATCCCCGACGCCGAAGAAGGCAAGCACATCCAGGTTGCCGCCTTCTGCTGGCAAGTGCTTGGCCAGAACGACTTCACCCGCTCCGACGCCATCGTGGCGGTCGGCGGCGGCGCGGTCACCGACCTCGCCGGATTCGTCGCCGCAACGTGGCTGCGCGGCGTCAAGGTCATCCACATGCCCACGAGCCTCCTCGGTATGGTGGACGCATCGGTTGGCGGCAAGACCGGCATCAACACGGCCGAAGGCAAGAACCTGGTAGGTTCCTTCCATCCGCCCGCGGCTGTCCTCGCGGACCTGGACACTCTCCAGACGCTGCCCAAGAACGAGTTGATCTCCGGAATGGCGGAGGTCATCAAGTGCGGATTCATTGCCGATCCCGCCATCCTGGAACTCGTCGAAAACAAGCCGGAGGAAGTCACCGATCCAGGCTCGGCGGTGCTCCGCGAGCTCATCGAACGCGCCATCGCGGTCAAAGCGAAGGTGGTTTCCGAAGACCTCAAGGAATCCGGCCTGCGTGAAATCCTCAACTACGGGCACACCCTTGGCCATGCGATCGAACTCGTGGAACGCTACTCGTGGCGCCACGGCGCAGCGGTTTCGGTCGGCATGATGTTTGCCGCCGAGCTCGCCCGCAGCGTCGGCCGGCTTTCCGACGTCGACGCCGACAGGCACCGCACCATCCTGGAGGGACTCGGGTTGCCGGTCACCTACCGCCGGGACCGCTGGCAGGGCCTGCTGGACGGCATGCGCCGTGACAAGAAATCCCGCGGAGACCTCTTGCGCTTCGTGGTGCTCGACGGCGTCGCAAAGCCCGGAATCCTTGACGTCCCGGACACCTCGTTGCTCTTCGCTGCCTACCAGGAGATCGCATCATGACCACCGAGACCTTCAGCAGCATCAGCGATTGGCCCACGGGCGGATTCCCCGGGGTGCGCACCAACCCTGACACCCTCCTGCCGGCCATCGTCAACGAGGAAGCCATGCAGTCCGCACTGGCCGAGTCGAGCGATCCGGCCGACCGCATCATGGCCCTCATGCTCGAAGGCCACCCGGGTGAAGCCGCCGAGTTGTTGGCCGAGGCGCGCTACAACGATCCCGAGTCGTTCAAATTGCGGATCTTCGAGGCCGAACTGCACCGTACCACCAACCGCTTTGACCGGGCCGTGGAGCTCTTCCGCCAACTCCTGGGCGAAGTCCACGGCACCGCCAAGGAACCTGTCGTCCACCAATATTTGGGGCGGGCCTATTTTGTGGCCGGCAATCACGTCGCCGCTGCAGAATCGTTTACCAAGGCCTTGGACCTGCGGGTCGCCTTGGCGGCCGACGCTTCGCTGATCTACTCCTCTGCTGTGGCCCTGCAGCGCGCCCGGAACGTCCTCGAGTTCGCCTCCTGACACGGGCGCGGCCAGGCTCGGCGCATTTTGCCGGTAGAATGGACTTTGGATTTTTGATAAATACGCGCTGGCGGCCGTCACGGCATGCCTGCTTGGCATAGTCGGCTGGAAGCTAAACCAGTAGCTAAAGCAGTAGCTAGCACCAGTGAGAGAAACCAGAGGATACTAGTGGCAACCACAAATGACATCAAGAATGGAACCGTGCTGAAGCTCGAGGGCCAGCTCTGGAACATCATTGAGTTCCAGCACGTCAAGCCGGGCAAGGGCGGCGCGTTCGTGCGCACGAAGATGCGCAACGTCATGTCGGGCAAAGTGGTCGACAAGACCTTCAACGCCGGCCTCAAGATCGAAACCGCCACGGTTGACCGCCGCGACTACCAGTACCTGTACCAGGACGGCGCGGACTTCGTGTTCATGGACACCCAGGACTTCGACCAGATCACGGTTTCCGGTGCCACGGTAGGCGACGCCACCAACTTCATGCTGGAAAACCAGATGGTCAACATCGCCATCCACGAGGGCACCCCGCTCTACATCGAACTGCCCCCGAGCGTTGTCCTCGAAATCACCTACACCGAGCCGGGCCTGCAGGGCGACCGCTCCTCGGCCGGAACGAAGCCGGCTACCCTCGAGACCGGCTACGAGATCCAGGTGCCCCTCTTCGTTGAGAACAACACCAAGGTCAAGGTCGACACCCGCGACGGCAGCTACCTGGGCCGGGTCAACGACTAGTGAGCGCCCGTGGTAAGGCCCGTAACAGGGCCCTCGAAGTACTGTTCGAGGCGGAGCAGCGTTCCGCCTCCGCTTTCGAGGTCTTGAAGGCCCGCCGGGAAATGACCGACCTCGTCGTCAACCCGTACACGGTGGACATCGTGGAAGGCGTGGTTGCCATGCAGCCCACCATCGACGAGTTCCTGCAGACCTACGCCCAGGGCTGGACCTTGGAGCGGATGCCGGCGGTAGACCGCATCATCCTGCGGATCGGCGCCTGGGAACTCCTCTACAACGACGACGTGCCTGACGGCGTAGCAGTCAGCGAAGCGGTAGCCCTGGCCAAGGTCATGTCCACCGACGAATCTCCTGCGTTCATCAACGGCCTCCTCGGCCGCCTGCAGACGCTGAAGCCTTCACTGCTCGCATAAGCGGCATTGGAAGCAGACGAAGGGCCGGAGCCACGGGAAACCGCGGGCACCGGCCCTTCGTCGTACCCGCAACTGTGAGCTAAAACGCAGCGCCCTGGCCCCGGGCGCGTCCGGCAGGCCTGAGCCCTGTGGTAATTTTGAAGAGCAAATGTTCCTTTTTTAATTCCGTCCCGTGAGGCGGGGAAAGGGGAGACGAGCGATGACTGAAGTCACTGCGCCGGTGCCGTCCCGGGTTGTTCTCAACCACGCGGATATCGATCGTGCGCTCACTCGTATCGCCCACGAGATCCTCGAAGCCAACAAAGGCTCCCAGGACCTGGTTCTTTTGGGCATCCCGCGCCGCGGTTATCCGCTGGCAGTGCGGCTGGCAGAGAAAATCGCCGCCGCGGATCCGTCCGTCAACGCTTCCGCGATTGTCGGTCAGCTGGACGTCACCATGTTCCGTGACGATCTTTCGCACCAGCCCGCCAGGCCTCCATACCCCACCAAGCTGCCGTTGTCCGGCATCGACAACAAGGTTGTTGTCCTCATCGATGACGTCCTGTACTCGGGCCGCACCATCCGGGCAGCCCTTGACGCCATCATCGACCTCGGCAGGCCACGCATCGTCCGCCTTGCCGTCCTCGTGGACCGCGGGCACCGAGAACTGCCGATCCGCGCGGACCACGTCGGCAAGAACCTGCCCACGTCTTCTTCGGAAAAGGTCCGGGTCCACCTCGAGGAACTCGATTCCGTTGATGGCCAGCCCATCAATGAAGTAGTGATCGAGGCGGGCGCATGAAACACCTGCTCTCCACCGAGAACCTGAGTGCCGAGAACGCCATCCGGATCCTGGACACCGCCGAAGAGATGGCCGCAGTGGGGGACAGGGAGGTCAAGAAGCTGCCCGCCCTGCGCGGGCGCACCGTGGTCAACCTCTTCTTCGAGGACTCCACCCGCACCCGCATTTCCTTCGAGGCCGCGGCGAAGCGGCTGTCCGCCGACGTCATCAACTTCGCGGCCAAGGGATCCTCGGTTTCGAAGGGCGAGTCCCTCAAGGACACCGCGCAGACCCTCGCAGCCATGGGGGCCGATGCGGTAGTCATCCGCCACTGGGCCTCCGGAGCTCCGCACCGCCTGGCCGCCACCGACTGGATCGACGCGGCCGTCATCAACGCCGGGGACGGCACCCACGAACACCCCACACAGGCACTCCTGGACGCCTTCACGATGCGTCGCCACTGGTCCTCGTTGCACGGCTCGGCGTCCACAGGCGCCGACCTCACGGGCATGCGCGTCGCCATCGCCGGCGACGTCCTGCACTCCCGCGTCGCCCGCTCCAACGTGTGGCTCCTGCGCACGCTTGGTGCGGAAGTAACCCTGGTGGCCCCGCCCACTTTGCTGCCGATCGGCGTCGAACACTGGCCTTGCAAGGTCAGCTACAACCTCGACGAGACCCTCGAGGCCGGAGTGGACGCCATGATGATGCTGCGCGTCCAAGGTGAGCGCATGAACGCTTCCTTCTTCCCTTCCACCCGCGAGTATTCGCGGCGCTGGGGCTTCGACGATGCCCGCCTCCGCGCCCTCGACGACCTCGGGCTCAAGGACACCATCATCATGCACCCCGGCCCCATGAACCGCGGGCTGGAGATTTCTTCCGCCGCCGCCGATTCGCCGCGCTCCACCGTCCTGGCCCAGGTCCGCAATGGCGTGTCGGTCCGGATGGCCGCCCTGTACTTGCTGCTCTCGGGGGATTCCCGTGAAGCCGCCCCCATGCCGGGCACCGCCCGTTCCGATAAGGAGAGCAACTGATGACCCAGACCTCAACAGGGACAGCAACGGGTACCTATTTGATCCGAGGTGCGGCCATCCTGGGTGGCGACGCCGAGGACCTGCTGATCCGCGACGGCGTCATCGCTGAGCGCGGCACCGGCCTTACCGCCGACGGTGCCACCGTGATCGAGGCCGCGGGCCTCGTGGCGCTTCCAGGCATGGTAGACATCCACACGCACTTGCGCGAACCTGGCCGCGAAGACGCGGAAACCGTGGAGACGGGTACCCGCGCCGCGGCCCTTGGCGGCTACACCGCGGTCCACGCCATGGCCAACAGCAACCCGGTGGCGGACACGGCCGGCGTCGTCGAGCAGGTCCACAGCCTGGGCCGCGCCTCCGGTTGGGTGGACGTCCGCCCGGTGGGCGCCGTTACGGTCGGGCTCGCCGGCGAGCAGCTCGCCGAACTCGGCGCCATGGCGGACTCCCGCGCGCAGGTCCGGGTCTTCTCCGACGACGGCATCTGCGTCCACGATCCCGTGCTGATGCGCCGCGCCCTGGAGTACGTCAAGGCGTTCGACGGCGTCGTAGCCCAGCACGCGCAGGAACCCCGCCTCACCGCGGGTGCCCAGATGAACGAGGGCACCGTGTCCGCGGTCCTCGGCCTGGCCGGTTGGCCGGCAGTCGCCGAGGAAAGCATCATCGCCCGGGACGTCCTCCTGGCCCAGCACGTCGGTTCGCGCCTCCACGTCTGCCACGTATCCACGGCCGGCTCGGTGGAGATCGTCCGTTGGGCCAAGGAACGCGGGATCAACGTCACCGCGGAGGTCACACCCCACCACTTGCTGCTCACCGACGAACTGGTCCGCAGCTACGACCCCGTCTACAAAGTCAACCCGCCCCTGCGCACCGACGCGGATGTCCAGGCGCTCCGTGCCGGGCTCGCGGACGGCACCATCGACGTCGTCGGCACGGACCACGCCCCGCACCCGAGCGAGCACAAAGAGTGCGAGTGGGCCCAGGCGGCCATGGGCATGACGGGACTGGAGACTGCTTTGTCGGTAGTCCAGGAAACCATGATCGAAACGGGGCTCATGACGTGGGCCGACTTCGCCCGGGTCACGTCCACGGTTCCCGCGGCCATTGGCCGCGTGGCGGATCAGGGACGTCCGCTCGAGGCCGGCGAGCCCGCGAACGTCATCCTCGTGGATCCGGCTGCCCGGTGGACCGTGGATCCGCATAAGATGGCGACCATGGGCCGGAACTCACCCTTTGCGGGCAAAGAGCTGCCGGGCGCCGTCGTCGCCACCTTCTTCAAGGGCCACCCGACCGTGCTGGACGGAAAGCTCAACACGCCGTACCGCTACGAAGCGGAGCCGGCCGGCGCCGGCAGCAACTGATGGACACCAAGATTGCTTCGCTGCTCCTCGTTGTGGTTCTCGCCGCGGTCGCGGCCGGACTCATTGCGATAGGTTGGCGCGGCAGGCTCAAGCGGCAGGCCGGCCTCGGGCAGCTTCCGGATGTACCTGAACCGCTCGGCCCGGCAGGCATTGTGGCTGAAGGGCAGTATGTGGCCACGACGACGGCGGGAGACTGGCTCGACCGGGTGGCCGTCCACGGGCTTGGCTTCCGTGGCAACGCGGAAATGAGCGTCCATCCGGAAGGCATCCTCTTCGACCGGAAGGGGACCTCACCATTGTTCGTTCCGGCGGAAGCGGTGACCGATTGCGGCAGCGCCAACGGAATGGCAGGCAAGTTCGTGGAGAAGGATGGACTCGTGGTCTTGAGCTGGATGCTTGGAGAACACGAACTCGATACCGGATTCAGGCCCAGGCGCGCCGCTGACAAGCAACCGCTCCTCGAAGCACTTCAAGAATTGATCTCTGCAGCCCCCCAGGCAGATGCCGATAGTGGAAAGTAACAAAGTGACGGACACCAACGCAGTGACAGGCAATACCAACCCAGCAGAGTCCTCCGCGGCAGTGCTGGTCCTCGAAGACGGCCGCACGTTCCGCGGCCGCAGCTACGGCGCCACAGGCGTGGCCCTGGGCGAGGCGGTCTTCGCCACCGGTATGACCGGCTACCAGGAAACCATTACGGACCCCTCCTACGCCCGCCAACTGGTGGTCCAGACGGCTCCGCATATCGGGAACACCGGTGTGAACAAAGAAGACGCCGAGTCCCGCCGCATCTGGGTGGCCGGCTACGTGGTCCGCGACGCCGCGCGCCGCCCATCGAACTGGCGCTCGGAGCGCAGCCTCGACGCAGAGCTCGTCGAACAGGGCATCGTCGGCATCCAGGCCGTGGACACCCGCGCCATCACCCGGCACCTGCGTGAGCACAAGACCATGCGGGCCGGAATCTTCTCCGGCGAGGCAGCCCAGGCCACCGACAAGGAGCTCCTGGACACCGTCCTGGCCAGCGCACCCATGGAAGGTGCCCGCTTGGCCGAAGAAGTGAGCATCGACGAAGCATACGTCGTCGAGCCCGCGGACCATGGCTGGGACGGCGAGCCGAAATTCAGCATCGCCGCGATCGACCTTGGCATCAAGGCCATGACCCCGGTCCGCTTCGCCGAACGCGGCGTACGTGTCCATGTCCTGCCGGCCACCGCAACACTGGAAGACGTCAAGGCAGTCAACCCTGACGGCTTCTTCATGTCCAATGGCCCCGGCGACCCCGCCACGGCGGATGCCCAGGTGAAACTGCTCCGCTCCGTGCTCGATGAGAAGCTGCCGTACTTCGGAATCTGCTTCGGCAACCAGATCCTGGGCCGCGCTCTCGGATTCGGTACCTACAAGCTCAAGTACGGCCACCGCGGAATCAACCAGCCGGTGATGGACCGCCGCACGGGCAAAGTCGAAATCACCTCGCAGAACCACGGCTTCGCCGTCGACGCTCCCATGGACGGTGCCACCATGGCTCCGGAAGAGCGCTTCGGCCGGGTCGAGGTCAGCCACGTGAGCCTCAACGACGACGTCGTCGAAGGACTCGCCTGCCTCGACATTCCGGCCTTCTCGGTCCAGTACCACCCCGAAGCCGCGGCCGGACCGCACGACGCCGCCTACCTCTTCGACCGCTTCATCGAGCTGATGGAGAGCACGAAGAACGGCCAGGACGCCGCACAGGGCACCGACACTCAGACATCGAACTCCGCGAAGAACGAGGACACCAAGTAATGCCAAAGCGTACAGATCTCAAGAGCGTCCTCGTTATCGGGTCCGGCCCGATCGTCATCGGCCAGGCGGCCGAATTCGACTACTCCGGAACCCAGGCCCTGCGGGTGCTCAAAGAGGAGGGCCTGCGCGTCATCCTCGTGAACTCCAACCCGGCCACCATCATGACGGACCCCGAGTTCGCCGATGCCACCTACGTGGAGCCCATCACCCCGGAGGTAGTGGAAAAGATCATCGCCAAGGAGCGCCCGGACGCCGTCCTGCCTACCTTGGGTGGACAGACGGCCCTCAACACGGCCATCGCGCTCGACAAGAACGGCGTGCTCGAGAAGTACAACGTCGAACTCATCGGTGCCAACATTGCCGCGATCGAACTCGGCGAGGACCGCGAAAAGTTCAAGGGCGTCGTGGAACGCTGCGGCGCCGAGTCGGCGCGCAGCCACATCATCCACACCATGGATGAAGCACTGACTGCGGCGGAAGACCTCGGCTACCCGATGGTTGTCCGCCCATCCTTCACCATGGGCGGCCTGGGCTCGGGCCTGGCGTACAACGAGGACGACCTGCGCCGCATCGTGGGCCAGGGCCTGCAGTACAGCCCCACCTCCGAGGTCCTGCTCGAAGAGAGCATCCTCGGCTGGAAAGAGTACGAGCTGGAGATGATGCGCGACAAGAACGACAACGTCGTTGTTGTCTGCTCCATCGAGAACTTCGATCCGGTGGGTGTCCACACGGGCGACTCCATCACGGTTGCCCCGGCCCTGACCCTGACGGACCGCGAGTACCAGAGGCTGCGCGACATCTCCATCGCCGTCATCCGCGAAGTCGGCGTCGACACGGGTGGCTGCAACATCCAGTTCGCCATTGAGCCGGACACAGGACGCGTCGTCGTCATCGAAATGAACCCGCGGGTTTCGCGATCCTCGGCGCTGGCTTCCAAGGCCACCGGCTTCGCGATCGCCAAGATCGCCACCAAGCTCTCCCTGGGCTACACCCTGGACGAGATCCCCAACGACATCACGCAGAAGACTCCGGCATCGTTCGAGCCGACGCTCGACTACGTCGTCGTCAAGGTTCCGCGATTCGCGTTCGAGAAGTTCCCGGCCGCGGACAACACGCTGACCACCACCATGAAGTCCGTCGGTGAAGCCATGGCCATGGGCCGCAACTTCACGGAAGCCCTGCAGAAGGCCCTTCGCTCCCTCGAGCAGAAGGGCTCGCAGCTGGACTTCAGCCACGTTCCCGAATGGGAAGTTCCGGAACTCATCGAGAAGTCCAAGCGCCCGACGACGGACCGCCTCCACCAGGTCCAGCGCGCCCTGCTCGGCGGCGCCTCGGTTGAGGAACTCTACGCCGCAACCAAGATCGATCCGTGGTTCCTCGACCAGCTGCAGTTGCTCAACGAAATGTCCCACGAGATCCGCAAGGCCGGCGCCCTGACGGAAGACATGCTCCGCAACGCCAAGCGCCACGGTTTCTCGGACGAGCAGATCGGCGCCCTGACGCACAACCCGGAGGCCGTTGTCCGCGGCGTCCGGCAGGCCCTGGGCATCCGTCCGGTCTACAAGACGGTGGACACCTGTGCCGCTGAATTTGCCGCCTACACCCCGTACCACTACTCGTCATATGACGAGGAGGACGAGGTCGGCCTGCACTCCAAGCCTTCCGTCATCATCCTGGGTTCGGGACCGAACCGCATCGGCCAGGGCATCGAGTTCGATTACTCGTGCGTCCACGCCTCCATGGCGTTGCGCAAGGCCGGTTACGAGACCGTCATGGTCAACTGCAACCCGGAAACCGTCTCCACGGACTACGACGTCTCAACGCGCCTCTACTTCGAACCGTTGACTCTCGAGGATGTCCTCGAAGTCATCGCGGCCGAGGAGCGCACGGGCGGCGTCATGGGCGTGTTCGTGCAGCTCGGCGGACAGACCCCGCTCAAGCTCGCACAGCAGCTGGCGGACGCCGGCGTGCCGATCCTGGGTACCTCCCCGGAAGCGATCGACCTTGCCGAGCACCGCGGCATGTTCTCGCGCGTGCTTGACCAGGCCGGACTGATCGCCCCGAAGAACGGCACCGCTGTGTCCTTCGAGGACGCGAAGAAGATCGCCGACGAAATCGGCTACCCGGTCCTCGTCCGTCCGTCCTACGTGCTGGGCGGACGCGGCATGGAGATCGTCTACGACGAGGCCAACCTCTCGCGCTACATCGCCAACGCCACCGAAATCACCCCGGACCACCCGGTGCTGATCGACCGCTTCCTCGAGGACGCCGTCGAAATCGACGTCGATGCGCTCTTCGACGGCACGGACATGTACCTCGGCGGCATCATGGAGCACATCGAGGAAGCCGGCATCCACTCCGGTGACTCCGCGTGCGTCCTGCCCCCGATCACCCTGGGCAGCAACGTGATCGAACGCGTCCGCACGGCCACCCGGGCCATCGCTGAAGGCGTCGGCGTCCGTGGCCTCATCAACATCCAGTTCGCGCTGGCTTCAGACGTGCTCTACGTGCTCGAGGCCAACCCGCGCGCTTCCCGCACCGTTCCGTTCGTCTCAAAGGCAACGGGCGTGCAAATGGCCAAAGCTGCGGCCCTGATCGGCACCGGCGTCACCATCAACCAGCTCCGCAGCGCCTACAAGATGCTGCCGGAGACGGGCGACGGTTCAACCCTGCCGCTCGACGCGCCTGTCGCGGTGAAGGAGGCCGTGCTGCCGTTCAGCCGCTTCAGGACCCCGGAAGGCAAGGTAGTGGACTCGCTGCTCGGCCCGGAAATGCGCTCCACCGGTGAGGTCATGGGCATCGACAAGCACTTCGACACCGCTTTCGCCAAGAGCCAGGCCGCGGCCAACAACGCGTTGCCCACCGAAGGCAAGATCTTCGTCTCTGTGGCCAACCGGGACAAGCGATCGGTGATCATGGGCGTCAAGCGCCTGTCCGATCTCGGTTTCGAGATCGTCTCGACGGGTGGCACCGCGGATGTCCTGCGCCGCAACGGCATCCAGGCCACCCCGGTCCGCAAGGTCGCCGAAGGCAGCAGCGCCGAAGGCGAAGGAACCATCGCGGACCTCATCATCGCCGGCGAAATCGACATGGTCTTCAACACGCCTTCCGGCGGCGAGGCCCGCAGCGACGGCTACGAACTCCGGGCGGCCGCAACGTCCATCGGCATCCCCTGCATCACTACGGTTGCCGAGTTCAACGCCGCCGTGCAGGCCATCGAGGCACTGCGCACCTACGAGTGGTCGGTGACGAGCCTGCAGGAGCACGCAGCGGCACTGTCAGCTTCCCAGGCCGCGGCAGCCGAGGCCGTCAATGCCTGAGTCTGCCGCAGCCGGGCAGCGTTCACTTGCGCAGCCGGGAAGGGAACCTTTCGGTTCCCGCCTGGCTGCCGCAATGGCAGCCCGCGGCCCCTTGTGCGTCGGCATTGACCCCCACCCGGGGCTCTTGGCGGACTGGGGATTGAACGACGACGTCGCCGGCCTGGAGCGCTTTTCGCTCACCGTCGTGGAGGCCGTGGCAACGCTCGCTGCCGCGGTCAAGCCGCAGGTGGCACTCTATGAGCGTCACGGCTCGGCAGGCATGGCGGTCCTGGAACGGACCCTTGCGGCCGCATCGGACGCCGGAGTATTGAGCATCGCCGACGCCAAGCGCGGAGACATCGGCTCCACGATGGCTGCCTACGCCGACGCCTGGCTACGGGATGGCTCCGCCTTGGCAGCAGACTCGGTGACGCTGAGCCCGTACCTCGGCTTCGAGTCGCTGCGCCCGGCGCTCGACCTCGCGGCGGAGTCCGGCCGTGGTGTTTTCGTGCTCGCCCTGACGTCCAACCCGGAGGGCAAGTCCGTGCAGCATGTTGGCGGTACGGAATCGGTGGCCCGGCGGATCGCCGAGGCCGCGGCCGAGGAGAACCGCCGTTATCCCGGTGCCATGGGGTCTGTCGGTCTCGTGGTGGGTGCCACGATCGGCAGGGCGCTCGTGGAACTCGGGCTGGACCTCGACGCCGTCCACGGGCCCATCCTTGCGCCCGGGCTGGGCGCGCAAGGAGCCACGCCGGCGGATCTGCGTGCCACTTTCGGCGCGGCATACCCGGCGGTCCTCGGGACGTCGAGCCGCGGAATCCTGGCGGCTGGTCCAACGATTGCCGGACTACGATCCGCCACCGAGTCCACCCGCGACGGCTTGCTGGAAGCCTGAGCCTGATCTTCGTCGGTCCAATGCATTGCGCTCCGCACTGGGCACGCGATAGCTTCGGGATCAGTCCAATCCGCTACGCACTCGATGCCGGCCAAAGGGGGATGTGTCAGTGACCTTAAAGGCTCTGTCGCCAGAGGAACGTTCCGATGCCTTGGAAAAGGCAGCGAGAGCCCGGGCAAGACGCGCACTCGCGAAGGAACAGCTTAGGACGGGCGAACTCAGCATTGCCGGTCTGATCAAGTCGGCGCAGACCGACGAGGCCATCGCCCGAATGCGCGTTTCCGAGCTGATCGAGGCCGTACCGGGCATTGGCCCGGTACGGGCAGCGGCCATCATGGCGGAGATCGGGATCGCTCCTTCACGCAGGCTCAGGGGCCTGGGAATTCACCAATCCCGGTCGCTGATAGATTTTATGGAAGACAAATACAGAGTTTAAACGAATGCAGCGTTCAACAAATGCAGCGTTTAGAAGATACGCAGCATATATAGAATCTCCACGAAGGACGATGTGAGCAAGAATCCGGGACTGACCGTCCTCGCAGGCCCCACTGCCGTTGGCAAGGGAACAGTATCCACGTATATCCGGGACAATTACCCCGAGGTCTGGCTGTCGGTTTCAGCCACCACCCGCGCACCGCGGCCGGGGGAGAAGGACGGTGTCCACTACTACTTCAAGTCCGCCGAAGAATTCGACGCACTCGTTGCGGACGGCCAGTTGCTTGAGTGGGCCGTCGTCCACGGAAAGAACCGCTACGGCACGCTCCGCAGCACCGTGGACGCCGCCATCGCCGAAGGCAGGTCCGTGCTGTTGGAGATCGATCTGCAGGGCGCCCGCCAGGTCAAGGCGGCAGTTCCGGACGCCAACTTCGTGTTCCTCGCTCCGCCCAGCTGGGACGAAATGGTCCGCCGCTTGGTGGGCCGCGGCACCGAAACCCCGGAGGAACAGCAGCGACGGCTGGAAACCGCTAAACTGGAACTTGCCGCTGAACCGGAGTTTGACCACACCGTCATCAATGACGACGTACGCCGGGCAGCGGACGAGCTTGTTTCACTCATGGGGCTTACCCCGCACCAGCGCTAAGCGCTAGCACTTGTCAGCCCGTTAGAATTTGGAGAATTCGTGTCCACGAACCTTGAAGGCATCATCAACCCGCCGATCGACGAGCTGCTTGCTGCTGCCGATTCAAAGTACGGCCTGGTGATTTTCGGCGCCAAGCGCGCGCGCCAGATCAACGCGTACTACGCCCAGCTGCACGAGGGCCTCTTCGAGTACGTTGGCCCGCTGGTCGACACCAAGCTGAACGAGAAGTCGCTTTCCATCGCCCTGCGCGAGATCAACGAAGGCCTGCTGGTTTCCACGCCCATCGAGCCCGCAGAGTAAACAGACTGCCTGTTGACGGAGGTCACGTGCGCATAGTCCTCGGAGTCGGGGGAGGGATCGCAGCCTACAAGGTTGCATCGCTCCTCCGGCTTTTTACTGAAGCCGGACACAACGTCACGGTCATTCCCACGGAGGCCGCCATCCGCTTTGTCGGCGTGGCTACGTGGGAGGCCCTCTCGGGCAATCCGGTGAGCAACAGCGTCTTTGACGACGTCGAGAAGGTCAACCACGTCCGCCTCGGCCATGAAGCGGATCTCATTGTGGTCGCCCCGGCAACTGCCGACCTGCTGGCCAAGGCGGCAACCGGCCAAGCGGGGGATCTGCTCACCAACACACTGCTCATGGCGCATGGTCCGGTGCTTTTCGCTCCGGCGATGCACACCGAAATGTGGCACAACCAAGCCACCCAGGCGAATGTGGAAACACTGCGCAGCAGGGGCATCACCGTCCTGGAACCCGCGGTGGGCCGTCTGACAGGAGCGGATTCCGGGCCGGGCAGGCTGCCCGAGCCGGAAGCGATCTTCGCGGCCGCCATGGCTTTGGTCGACCCCTCCTCGCCCTCAACCCCGCTTGCTGGACCCAAACCCCTGGCAGGGCGCACCATCACGATTTCCGCAGGCGGCACCCGGGAAGCCCTGGATCCGGTCCGTTTCCTTGGGAACAGGTCTTCCGGCAAGCAGGGTGTTGCGCTGGCCGCCGCGGCCCTTGACGCAGGAGCGCGTGTGAGGTTCCTCGCTGCCCACATGGACGTCCAGGCACCTGCCGGCGTCGAACTGGTCCAGGTTGAATCCGCACTGGAGCTCCGTGACGCCGCGCTGGAAGCCGCCGTCGGCTCCGACGTCGTGATCATGGCCGCGGCTGTGGCGGATTTCCGTCCTGCCGAGGTTTCAGACACGAAAATCAAGAAGGTCAACGGCAACGACGCCCCCGTGGTGCGCCTCGTGCAGAACCCGGACATCCTGCATGAACTGGTAGTGCGCCGCGACGCCGCGGCATCCACGCAGTTGATCATCGGGTTTGCGGCCGAAACCGGGGACGAAGACGGCGACGTCCTGGAACACGCCACCGCCAAGCTCAAACGCAAAGGCTGCGACCTTTTGGTGGTCAACCAGGTCGGCGTCGGGCGAGTGTTCGGCCAGGACCAGAACTCTGTGATCATTCTCTCCGGCCATGGCGCGGCGCCGCAGTCGGCGGCGGGTTCCAAATCCGACGTCGCGGCCGCTGTCATTGACCGGATCAGCACTGAACTAAGCCGAGTACGCCCCGCGACGTAGGCGCCGGGCGAGGCTCATTTCCTGGCTGGTCCATCCTTAGCATAGGGACATACGGCGGAAGCCGGCCGCCCCCAACCGAGTAAGGTAGTCGAGTGACTTTACCGCTGCACCATGAATCCCACGGCACCCCGTCCAAGCTCCGGCTCTTCACCTCGGAGTCGGTTACGGAAGGGCACCCGGACAAAATCTGCGACCAGATCAGCGACGCCATCCTTGATGCGCTCCTGGCGGCAGACCCTGAGTCGCGCGTGGCTGTTGAAACCATGGCCACCACGGGCTTGGTGCATGTAGCCGGTGAAGTCACGACGGACGCGTATGTTGAAATCCCGCAGATCGTCCGCGAGACCATCCTCGGAATAGGGTACGACTCGTCGGCCAATGGCTTTGACGGCGCCCGTTGCGGGGTGTCTGTCTCCATCGGACAGCAGTCCAACGACATCGCCGGCGGCGTCTTCAATTCGCTCGAAGCCCGCGAAGGCCGCCAGGAGGACGACTACGACCTTCAGGGCGCCGGTGACCAGGGCATCATGTTCGGCTACGCGAGCGATGAGACCCCGTCCTATATGCCGACGCCCATTTGGCTCGCACACCGCCTTTCGGAGCGCCTTACCGAAGTCCGCAAGAGCGGCGAACTGGCCTACTTGCGCCCCGACGGCAAGACCCAGGTGACGGTCGGCTACGACCGTGACCGTCCGGTTTCCGTTGAAACGGTGGTTATCTCCAGCCAGCACGCAGAGGGAACCCACCTCGATCTCTTGCGCGCCGATCTCGCCTCGCACGTGATCGACCCCGTCCTGGCTGCGGCCAACCTGGATATCTCCCACGTCGCGAATATCCTGAATCCCGCCGGCGCCTTCGTCATCGGCGGTCCCGTCGGCGATGCCGGGCTGACAGGCCGCAAGATCATCGTTGATACGTACGGCGGCATGGCCCGCCACGGTGGCGGTGCCTTCTCCGGCAAGGATCCGTCGAAGGTGGACCGCTCGGCGGCCTACGCGATGCGCTGGGTAGCAAAGAACGTTGTGGCAGCAGGCTTGGCCAAGCGGGCCGAAATCCAGATCGCCTACGCGATCGGCCAGGCACGTCCGGTGGGTACCTACGTGGAAACCTTTGGTACCGAGACTGTCGACCCGGCCAAGATCAGCGAAGCGATTGCGGAGATCTTCGACCTCCGTCCGCGCGCCATCATTGACGCCCTCGACCTCAAGCGCCCCATCTACGCCAAGACGGCGGCGCATGGCCACTTCGGCCGCGACGAGCCGGATTTCACGTGGGAACGATTGGACCGCGTGGACGAATTGAAGGAATTCTTCAACGCCTGAAACGGCTTGCCCGTGCCGGCCGGAATCCGGAATTGTCGGTGGGGCCTGCTTGGATTGGACGAAGGCATCCGGCACTCCAGGGAGGTGACAAGCATGAGCGATGGTTCGTTGCTTCCGTTTGCCATGGTGTCGTCTTCGCCGGCCCATCAGCCGTCCTTGCTCCAAGGCTTCCCCTCGCGCGGGAACGACGTCGGCGGACCGCCGCTCGCGGCGAGCAACCCGGTGGCGCGGGTCTTGATCGAATCATCCTTGCTGCATCTCGACAGGCCCTTTGACTACAGTGTCCCGGCCGAGTTGGAGGGGACGGCCCTGGCAGGCGTCCGGGTCAAAGTCCGCTTCAGCGGCCAGGAACTCAGCGGCTACGTCCTGGAGCGCATGGAATCGTCGGAAGCCGGGCATGCCCTGACTCCCCTTCTCAAGGTGGTTTCAGCCGTCCCGGTGCTGACTCCGGCGTTGCTGGACCTTGCCACGAGTGTCGCGGCCCGCTACGCCGGAACGCGCAGCGATGTCCTCCGGACCGCCATTCCGCCCCGCGTCGCGCGGCTGGAGAAGCTGCTCCTGTCCGGCGATTCCCTTTCGGACGAGCCGGCCACCCCTGCCGAACACACCGAGGCGCCCCAGGGCATCGCGCCCCAGGCCTCGGCCTCGCAGGCGCACGCGGCGTGGGCTTCCTACACCAACGGAGCGCCATACTTGCAACACTTGGCCGGGGGTGGCTCACCCCGCGCGGTCTTGACGGCAACGCAGGGTTTTGGAACCGCAGGCTGGCCCGAGCTCGTGGCATCCGCGGTGGCGGCAGTCCGCTCCTCAGGGCGGGGCGCCGTCGTCGTCGTTCCCGACTATCGTGATCTCGACCGCATGGAGGCGGCACTGCGCGCTGTCCTGCCACCAGGAGACGTCGCGCGGCTGACGGCCGACGACGGCCAGACGCCGCGGTACCGGAGCTACCTCCGGCTCCTCAGCGGCGCGGCACAGGTGGCTGTCGGCACCCGCTCCGCCGCGTACGCTCCGGTGCAGGACCTTGGCCTCGTGGTGTGCTGGGACGACGGCGACGACCTCCACATTGACCAGCGCGCTCCCTACGCCCACACCAGGGAAATCCTGCTCTTGCGTTCCGAACAGGAATCAGCGGCGTGCCTCATGGCTGCGCATAGCCGCAGCACCGAGCTTCAACGGCTCGTTGAGGGCGGGTGGGCCGTGCCGGTGGAAGCTCCCCGGCAAGTGGTCCGCGCCAGGACGCCCCGGGTGCTCAATACGGCTGACAGCTTCGAGCAGGAGCACGACCCCTTGGCGAAGATCGCACGATTGCCCGGCGCCGCCTGGCGGGCCGCCAAAGAGGGACTGGAACGCGGCCCCGTCCTGGTGCAGGTGGCCCGGGCCGGCTACGCCCCCTCCCTTGTCTGCGAGGAGTGCCGCGAAACCGCCAGGTGCAACAACTGCCAGGGACCCCTCGCCATCGCCGGACAATCGGCCCTGCCTCAGTGCCGCTGGTGCTCCACGCCGGCCCCGGAATGGCGTTGCCGGCATTGCGGCGCAGGCCGCCTTCGCAGAGGCGCAGCCGGTGTGCTGCGGACAGCGGAAGAACTGGGCAGGGCTTTTCCAGGCAAGGCTGTGGTGACATCGTCGGGAGACCAAGTCAAAGCCACAGTGTCCGATGCCCGCGCCCTGGTGGTGGCGACCGTGGGGGCTGAGCCGATCGCAGCCGGCGGCTACGCAGCGGCGCTGCTCCTGGATGGCAATTCGCTCCTGCGCAGGGAAAACCTGCGCGCCGGGGAGGACACCGTTCGGCGATGGTTCAATGCCGCGGCCCTCGTGCGGCCCGCGAACGAAGGCGGGCTCGTCGTTGTCACCGCAGACGACACCGCCGCGACAGGTGCGCTGCTGCGCTGGGACCCCGCTGGATATGCCTCCCGAGAACTGGCACTGCGGCAGGAACTCCAGTTACCGCCCGCCGTGCGGATCGCCTCAGTGACGGGCAAGCGGGCCGACGTCGTGCATTTCACCGAAAGCCTGGCCGACACCATCCAGCTCCGCACTGCGGGCCCAGCGCCGGTCTCTCTCGCTCTGTCGGCGCAGCGCGCTTCAGGGAGGGACGACGATCCGGACGTCCGGACGCTGATCTTCATTCCGTATGCCCAAGCAGCCGTTGCCACCCGTTCCATGAGGGCCGTCAAAGCCGCCAGTGCGGCGAAGCGCACCTCAGGACCGGTGCAACTACGGCTCGACGGCGTCGACGTCCTCTAGCGTCCTCAGCGCCGTTTGCGGCTCCGCACCGCAACGATCTCTTCGGCCACCACCAGCAGTTGGCGCGCAGACTCGTCCCAATTGAAATCAGCCGCGCGTTCCACGGAGCGGCGCGACCGTGCCTGCCACAATTCGCCGTCTTCAAGGGCCTTGACCGCTGCGGCGAACTCGCCGGGCGATTCGGGGTGTACGTAGCTCACGGCGTCCCCGCCGACCTCACGGAAGATGGGGGCGTCGCTGGCGATCACGGGGGTGCCAAGTGCCATCGCCTCGACCAGGGGCAGCCCGTAACCTTCTGCCTTGGACAGGCTGACGAGGGCGGTGGCCCGGAGCAGGAGGGAATCGTATTCGGCATCCGTGACGCCGTTGTGGAACTCGACCTGGGCGCCAGGCGGGACCAGGGGCTCCAGCTCCGCACGGCGCTGGGGGGTGATCCTGCTGAGCAGATGCAGCGTGAATCCTGGCAAATCGGCCATTCCCTGGATCATGGTCTCCACGTTTTTGTAGGGCATGAACGAGCCCATGTAGAGCAGGGATTTCTCGGCGCCGGCTGCGGGATCGCGCGGCTTCTGGCCCGGCTGTGGCGCGTTGCCCACGATCCGGACCGGGCGGCGCGTGAGATTGAACTTCGCCATGAGCGACTCGGTGGTGTGGCTGATGGTCGCCACGATGTCGGCCCGGTTGAGAAGCAATCGCTGCGGCCAGTAGGCCTTGTGGTAGAGCCGCCAGAGCAGCCGCACGGGTGCGGGCAGGAAGCCCGGAGGGGCAGGGTGCTCATAGTAGATGAGGTCGTGCAGGGTCAGGACCAGCCCGTACTTGCGGCCCCAGGTTCCCATGGTCTGCATGGGGCAGACCACGACGTCGGCGCCGAGCTTGTTGACTTCACGCGCCACGAACAGTTCGCGGGGGGACAGCGGGCTGCTGATGTGAACGTAGGGGACGTCCGGGAGGAGCGCCAATTGGCGCTTGTCACTGATGAGCATGGTGACATCCGCGATCTTGGACGTCGCCGCGATGAGGCTCGATCCGTAGCGGCTGATCCCGTCATGATGGTCCGTGCGGGTGAAGCGGGCATCTATGACGATTTTCACGCGGGGTGTTCCTCCAGGAAACTGCGGATGGCGGCGGCGGCCGGCGCCGGTGTCTCGTAATGGATCAAATGCCCGACGTCGGGAATCACTTCCAGCGCGCCGTCCGGGAGCATCTCCAGTAGCTTGTGCTGGTCCTTGAGCAGGGCGATCTCGTCTTTCTCGCCGGCCACCAACAACACAGGAAGGTCCAATTGCCCGGCGACCTCGGCCACATGGCTGGACACCGAAGCCCGGAAAGACTCCAGCAGGCTAGCGCGGTCGGCGAACGCGGAGAAGTACGCATCGTGCTGGCCATGGACAAAGGCCCGGAGTTCCTTGTCTCGGGTCTTGGCCATCGCGGCGCTCATGACGCGGACAACGAGGCGGCTGCGCAAGACGGCGAGTCCAAGCCGGCGCGGGAGCTTGGCGGAGACCTGGTAGTACAGGACCGCGAGCTTGGTCATGAGGCCTTTGGGGCCCTCAAGCGCGGGAGCGGCGATGGGATTGACCAGGATCAGCGGGCGGATGGCGCCGGGGTTCGCGGCGGCGAAGTGGCTGGCGACGATGGATCCGAAGGAGTGCCCCAAGAGAACTGTGTCCGCTCCGAGGCCCAAGGCCGCCATGAAACCGGTGATGAACTTCCCGTAGCGTTCCACGGTGTGGGTGTCTCCGGCGAAAGGCTCCGAGCTGCCAAAGCCGGGAAGGTCGGGCATGATGACGCGCATTTCCGGCAGGTGGTCCACTACGCGGAGCAGGCCGTGGTGGTCGCCGCGGAAACCGTGAATGACCAGTATGGTGCGCGTCGCCGGGGTCACCGTGACCGGTTCGTAGCACCAATAGGCGACGTTGCTGCCGTCGAGGTCGATGTCCGAGGCACTCGTCCTGGAGGCCAAGGCCTTGCTGAAGAACTCCCGTGGGGAGGCTGGTGCGGGTTCGGGGGAGTGGTTGGTGTCCACTTGTTCCATTCGGCAGGTCCTAGTTGACGTTGTCCGGGTGTGACCCGGTGCGGTGGTGGCGTTCGAGGGCGGCCAAGCCATCCATGTCGTCGGCATCAAGCTCGAAGCCGAAGACGTCGAAGTTCTCCTGGATGCGTGCCGCGGTACTGGCTTTGGGAATCACGATATTTCCGAGCTGGAGGTGCCAGCGGATGATGATTTGGGCAGGTGTCTTTCCATATTTATCCGCGAGCGCGCTGACTGCCGGATCCTGGAGGACCTGGCCACGCCCCAACGGGCTCCACGCCTCCGTGCGGATGCGCAACTGCTCGTGGAGGGTCCGGAGCCTGGTCTGCTGCAACCACGGGTGCAGCTCAATTTGGTTCACCGCAGGGACCACTTCGGCCTTTTGCATGAGCGCTTCGAGGTGGGCCGGCTGGAAGTTGGAGACGCCGATCGCGCGCACCCGGCCCTCACGGTACAGGGTTTCCATTGCCCGGTAGCTCTCCTGGAACAATCCACGCCCTGCGCAAGGCCAATGGATCAGGTACAGGTCGACGTAGTCGAGGCCGAGATTGGCCATGGAGGTATCGAAGGCGCGCAGCGTGGAGTCGTACCCCTGGTCGTCGTTCCAGAGCTTGGTGGTGACAAAGACGTCTTCGCGGGAGAGGCCGTGAGTTCCTTCCCCGGAGCCTCCCGTGTTGCTGTCGATGCCGGGCGGGGGTATGACCGCACTGCCGATGCCGCGTCCGACCCCGGTCTCGTTGCCGTACATGGCCGCTGTATCGAAATGCCTGTAGCCGGCGCCCAGCGCAGTGGCGACCAAAGAAGTGGCATCCGCCGGCGGCACCTTGTAGAGCCCGAACCCCAACTGGTCAATCAAGACACCATTGTTGAGACTGAGCCTAGGCGAGGGTTTCATAGCCAAGACTCTACCTACCTCGATGCCGGGAATGTTTCAGGGTCCTTCAATTATTCAGGAAGGGCTGCCGAAACTGACCAGGCGCTTCGCCGTGGCCTCGTCCAGGATCAGATCTGTTGCCAGTTTCGCTTCGAGTGCTCCGCGAAGCCCGTTGATCTTGGATGCACCAGAGACGACGCAGATCCGGCGACGCACCTGCCGTAGTTGCTCGTGGCTTGGGCCGGTTGACCGCTCGTTGAGGGTGATGCCGTCGGAAGAGCCGTCGGCGCGGAAAAAGACGGTGGCAACGTCGCCCACGACGTCCGAGCTGGCCAACAAGTTCAAGTCCGTTTCATCGAGGTACCCACCTGCGTAGACGTGGCTGGGGTAGTCCGAATGCACCGAGCCGACACCGAAGATGGCGATGCTCATCCTGGCTTGCAGATCGAGCACGCGTTGGACGCTGCGCTCGTTCCACATGGCGGTCTTCGTGGAGGCATGGTCGAAGAAGGCGGGCACCGGGAACTGTTCTACCCGCGCACCAAAGGCGATGCCGAAACGGCGCATGATGTCGCTGGCATAGGTAATGCCGGTGGTCTGCATGTTGCCGGCGCCGTTGAGCTGCACGATGGTGCTGCCGTGCGTGATCTTGCGTGTCAGGTGCCTGCTGACGGCACTGATGGTGGCACCCCAGGCCACGCCGATGATGGCGTTGGAATCCACCAGCGGACCAATGGTCTTTGCTGCCTGCGTCGCCACCCGGTCAAGGGTTTCCGCCTCGTTCAAGGTGTCCAGGACGGGCACCACGTGCACATCGACCCCGTAGTGGTTGCGGATCATGCGCTCCAGTTCCGGGGCGGAATCCAGGGGACTGCGGATCTGGATCTGGACCAGTCCCGACTCGCGGGCCGAAGACAGCAAGCGGGAAACGGTTGACCGCGAGGTCCGAAGCTCGCGGGCAATGGCGTCCATGGTGAGGTCCTGGAGGTAGTACATCTGTGCCGCCCGGAGGGCCTCTGAATGTCGTGATCGTGGCATCTCAATTCCGTTCTGCACGTTTGTGCAACTAGCTTGATTTCATTTTCCATTCCTTCGAAGAATAGTTGTGCAAGGTGCGACGTCAAGTGATGCAGCGCATACACCAAAGCCCAAGGGAGCAGTTTTGGGATACACCAGCAATTCCGGTTCCTCAGCAGGATCACCACGTCGGGCTTCGGTTTCGGCACTCCGCGAACGGCCGCAGGCCCAGGTGCTGATCATCGGAGGCGGCATCAACGGCGTCGGAACATTCCGCGATTTGGCACTCCAAGGCGTGGATGTCGCCCTCGTGGAACGCGGCGATTACTGCCAGGGCGCCAGCGGAGCCTCATCCCACATGATCCACGGCGGCATCCGCTACCTCGAGAACGGGGAATTCCGCCTCGTCCAGGAATCCGTGGTCGAGCGCAACCGACTTTTGAAGATCGCTCCGCACTACGTCAAGCCCCTGCAGACGACCATCCCGATCTTCAGCACCTTCTCCGGAATACTTTCCGCGCCCACCCGCTTCCTCACGCACAAGCAAGGCAAGCCGAAGGAGCGCGGCGCCTTCCTCATCAAGCTCGGCTTGAGCATGTACGACTTCTTCTCCCGCGACGGCGGCAGCGTCCCCCGCCATCAGTTCCGTGGCAAGGAGAAGGCCCTGGCTGAGTTGCCCCGGTTGCACCCCGGCATCAAATACGCAGCCACCTACTTCGACGCGTCCGTGCACAACCCGGAGCGCCTGACGCTCGATGTGCTGCAGGACGGCGAAAAGGCGGGCATCGGAAGCGGCTTGCCGGGCGGCAGCGCCCGGGCCAGCAACTACGTCTCCCTTGTTTCGATGGCCTCCGCGGACGACTCAGCCGGCGCCGTTTTGCTGCGCGATGAGCTCACTGGCGAGGAATTCAGCTTCCAGGCCGACGTGATCGTCAACACCACCGGCGCCTGGGTTGACCTCACCAACGCGGCGATGGGTGCCGCGAGCCGCTTCATGGGCGGAACCAAGGGATCCCATATCGTCCTGGACCACCCGGAATTGCTCGCAGCGTGCGGCGGCCGTGAGATCTTCTTCGAACACACCGACGGGCGGATCGTCCTGATCTACCCCATGGGTGACCGCGTCCTGGTGGGCACCACCGACGTCGAGGCGGACATGGCGCAGGATGCCGTGTGCACCGAAGCCGAGATCGACTACTTCTTCGACCTGGTCGGCCACGTCTTCCCCTCCATCAAGGTTGAGCGCAGCCACATCGTCTACAGCTTCGCCGGCGTTCGGCCGCTTCCCCGTCACGATGACACGCAGCCGGGCTTCGTATCCCGCGACTACCGCATCGAGCGAAGCGGACGGGAAGCCTCCGGTGCCGCGGCCGCCCAAGGCGGCAAGGCCGCCGTCGTACTCTCATTGATCGGCGGCAAGTGGACCACTTTCCGGGCCCTCGCCGAACACCTGAGCAACGACGTCCTCCGCGAGCTGGGCTTGGAGCGGAAGGTGTCGACGGCGAAACTCGCCATCGGAGGCGGCTTGGATTTCCCGGACAGCGAAGACGGAATCCAGGACTGGGTCAAGAAGCACATGGCTCCCGGGCTCGACGCCGACCGGGTCAGCGGCCTGTTGACCCGCTACGGCACGCGCGCCGAGGACGTCATCGCCTACCTCGGGGCAGGCGAAGACCGGAAGCTCCGCTCCACGAACGAGCTCAGCGTCCGGGAACTCGAGTTCATGGCCGCCAACGAACAGATCGGGCACCTCGTGGATGTCCTCATCCGCCGCACCTCGCTGGCCTTCCGGGGACTCGTGACCGGAGAGCTCCTGAACGAAATCGCCGAAGTCCTCGCCACGCAGCTTGGCTGGGATTCGGCGAAGCGTCAAGCGGAAATCCAGCATGCCCAGGAGGTGCTTCTACGTTTTCATGGCGTGACTGTTCACAGCCTCGTCGCATGAACGTAATGTACGTCACATCAGCTTGATTGTTCCGGCCAAGAAGCCTGGACACAAGGGTTGCGGTCTTCCGCTCCGGAAGGGGGGACCGCAATCGGGACGGCGCTAACAGACGCCGTCCCAACGGCCCCCACAAAACCTGCAGGGCTGACAACAGAAGAAAATGAGGAGTCAAAGATGTCTCTCGGAATTGTTTTCCTTTCCGAAGTGTTCGGAACCGGAATGCTTACCCTCCTTGGCTGCGGCGTTGTGGCAAACGTCGCGCTCAAGGGCACAAAGGGCAACAGCGGCGGGTTCCTGATGGTGAATTTTGGCTGGGGCATCGCAGTATTTGCCGGCGTTTACGTAGCGGCCATGTCCGGTGCGCACCTGAATCCGGCGGTCACGCTTGGTCTCCTGGTTGACGGTAAGGCCGAGTTCGCCCCCGGTGTGGCCGTAAGTGCGGCATCCACGTTCACCTACTTCGGTGGAGAACTGCTCGGCGCCTTCCTAGGCGCTGTCTTCGCCTGGCTCGCGCACAAGCAGCACTTCGACGCCGAGCCCTTGGCAGCCAGCAAACTCGCCGTATTCTCCACGGGACCGGCCATCCGCTCGTACCCCTGGAACCTCGTCACCGAAATCATCGCCACGTTTGTACTGGTCTTCGTGATCCTGACCTTCGGCGGCACTCCCTCCGGCCTAGGGCCGCTCGCGGTGGCATTGCTCGTCGTCGGCATCGGCGCGTCCCTTGGCGGCCCGACGGGCTATGCAATCAACCCCGCCCGTGACCTCGGTCCGCGTATCGCCCACGCACTTCTGCCGATCAAGGGCAAGGGCTCCAGCGACTGGGCCTACTCCTGGGTTCCGATTGTCGGCCCGCTCCTGGGTGGAACCATCGCCGGACTCGTCGCCCACTCCATACCGATCATGGCCACTGTCGCCAAGTAGCAAACCGCTCAGTACCTACACCGCATCCACACCAAAGCAAGCAGACAAGGACGTCAAAATGTCGCAATACGTCATCGCCATTGACCAGGGAACCACCAGCTCGCGTGCCATCGTGTTCGATCACTCAGGCAACATTGTCTCCACCGGCCAGATGGAGCACGAGCAGATCTTCCCCCAAGCCGGTTGGGTAGAGCACAACCCGGTGGAGATCTGGGACAACGTCAGGGAGGTCGTCGGCTCTGCGTTGTCGAAGGCCAACCTGACCCGGCACGACATCGCAGCCGTCGGCATCACCAACCAGCGCGAAACCGCCGTCGTGTGGGACAAGAACACGGGCGAGCCCATCTACAACGCGATCGTCTGGCAGGACACCCGCACGCAGCCCATCGTGGACGAGCTGGCCCAGGACGGCGGCCCAGAGCGCTTCAAGCAAAAGGTCGGCCTTCCCCTGGCAACTTACTTCTCCGGAACCAAGATCAAGTGGATCCTGGACAACGTTGAAGGAGCGCGGGCCAAGGCCGAAGCCGGGGACCTCATCTTCGGCAACACCGACTGCTGGGTCCTGTGGAACCTGACAGGCGGCGTGGACGGCGGCGTACACGCCACAGACGTCACCAACGCCTCGCGCACCATGTTCATGGACCTGGACACCTTGCAATGGGACCAGGACATCCTCGACGCGTTCGGCGTGCCGGCGTCAATGATGCCCGCCATCAAGTCCTCCTCCGAGGTCTACGGCACGGTGCACACCTCGCAGTTGCTGCGCGAAGTGCCCGTCGCAGGCATCCTGGGCGACCAGCAGGCGGCAACCTTCGGCCAGGCGGCGTTCCAGGCGGGCGAAGCCAAGAACACCTACGGCACCGGTTGCTTCCTGATCTTCAACACGGGCGAGGAGATCGTCCACTCGAAGAACGGCCTGCTGACCACGCTGGGCTACAAGCTGGGCGACGCGAAACCGCACTACGCATTGGAAGGCTCCATCGCCGTCACGGGATCACTGATCCAGTGGCTCCGCGACAACCTCGGCCTGATCAGCTCCGCTCCCGAAGTGGAGACGCTAGCGGCAGGCGTCGAGGACAACGGCGGTGTCTACATCGTGCCCGCGTTCTCCGGACTGTTCGCCCCGTACTGGCGTGCCGACGCCCGCGGTGCCATCGTTGGCCTGACCCGTTTTGCCAACAAGGGCCACATCGCCCGCGCGGCACTCGAGGCCACCGCATTCCAGACCCGCGAGGTGCTCGACGCCGTCAACGCGGACTCGGGCGTTCCGCTGACTGAGTTGAAGGTCGACGGCGGAATGGTCGCCAATGAGGCGCTCATGCAATTCCAAGCCGACATCCTGGGCGTGCCTGTGGTCCGTCCGAAGGTCGTGGAAACCACGGCCTTGGGTGCCGCTTACGCGGCGGGCCTCGCCGTCGGCTTCTGGAAAGACCTCGGCGAACTCAGCTCCAACTGGGGCGAGGACAAGCGCTGGGAGCCGCAGCTTCCGGCCGAAGAGCAGGAGCGGCAGATGCGCCTGTGGAAGAAGGCTGTTACCAAGTCCATGGATTGGGTGGACGAGGACGTTAAGTAGGTCTCACCTCGGTTGAGGGAGGCCGCACTTGCCCCGCCCGTCCCCAGCTGCTCCCAACGCTCGCAAGCTCGCATCGGGGCCCTCGCAGCTGTGGGCCCATCGCGGTGCCCACCACACCCGGGCGAAGTGCGGCCTCCCTCAACCTTCACCTACGCGCAGCCGTTGAAACCACGCCAAGGGCTTGGTGCGGTAAGGTGGCTTTATGCGTGCGATCCTTCTGCTTAGCTAGCCGCCCGGTATACGTCGATCTAAAGCATCGCGAACCGAGCGGCCGCCCCTCCTTGCCGAGGGGCTTTTGTGTGTCCGGGACCTTCCGGGGCCCGGAGCAGGAGGCAAAACCGTCATGGAAGAACAGAAGAGGGCAGCAGTGAGCGTTCAGCCGGAGACAGAAACCGGAGCACAGTCAACAGTGGCAGGCGAGACGCCCGAGGAGGGTGTCTACAGCTTCGCCTCGATGGAGGCCAAGTGGCCGCAGGTCTGGGAAGACCTCAAAGTCTTCACTCCTGTCGACGACGGCTCCCGCGAGCGGCGCTACGTCCTGGACATGTTCCCGTACCCTTCAGGCGACCTCCACATGGGCCACGCTGAGGCCTTCGCGATGGGCGACGTCGTGGCGCGATACCTCCGCCAGAAGGGTTTCGACGTCTTGCACCCCATCGGCTGGGACTCCTTCGGCCTGCCCGCGGAGAACGCCGCCATCAAGCGCAATGCACACCCCAGCGAGTGGACGTACGCAAACATCGACACGCAGGCCGCGTCGTTCAAGCGTTACGCGATCTCTGCCGACTGGTCCCGCCGGCTGCACACTTCGGACCCGGAGTACTACCGCTGGACGCAGTGGCTGTTCAAGCGGTTCTACGAGCGCGGGCTGGCCTACCGCAAGGATTCCCCGGTTAACTGGTGCCCGAAGGACCTGACCGTCCTGGCGAACGAGCAGGTAGTCAACGGCGCGTGCGAACGCTGCGGGACCCCTGTCACGAAGAAGTCCCTGAATCAGTGGTACTTCAAGATCACCGATTATGCCGACCGTTTGCTCGACGACATGTCCGAGCTCCAGGGACACTGGCCCGAGCGGGTGCTGGCAATGCAGCGCAACTGGATTGGCCGCTCTGAGGGTGCCCACGTCCGGTTCGCGATCGAAGCCACGGACGGCCGTCCCGAACGCGAAGTCACTGTCTTCACCACGCGCCCGGACACCCTGTACGGGGCAACGTTCTTCGTCGTCGCCGCGGACGCGCACCTGGCGCTGGACTTGGTCACGCCCGAACAACACGATGCCCTCATGGCGTACCGCGAAAAGGTCAAGGCCCTGTCGGACATCGAGCGCCAGTCCACTGAGCGCGAGAAGACCGGCGTGTTCACCGGCCGCTACGCCATCAACCCGCTCAACGGCGAAAAACTGCCCGTGTGGGCAGCCGACTACGTGCTCGCCGACTACGGCACGGGCGCCATCATGGCAGTGCCTGCGCACGACCAGCGCGACCTCGACTTCGCCCGCGCGTTTGACCTGCCGGTGCGTCCGGTCCTCAACACCGGCGGGGAAGATCCGGCGGAGACCGGCATTGCGACCGCCGGCGAGGGCACCCTGATGAACTCCGGCGAACTGGACGGTTTGTCCAAGGCCGATGCCATCCCCGCAGCCATCGACATCCTGGAGAAGCTGGGCACAGGGGAGAAGTTCGTCAACTTCCGCCTGCGCGACTGGCTCCTGAGCCGCCAGCGTTTCTGGGGTACCCCGATCCCCATCATCCATTGCGCCGAATGCGGCGAAGTGCCGGTGCCGGACGATCAGCTGCCTGTCACGCTGCCCGAAAACCTGCGCGGCGAGGCGCTGTCGCCGAGGGGCACGTCACCCCTGGCCGCGGCGCTGGAATGGGTCAACGTCGAGTGCCCGAACTGCGGACGCGCCGCCCAGCGCGACACGGACACGATGGACACGTTCGTGGACTCTTCCTGGTACTTCCTGCGCTTCGTGTCCCCGCACTTCACCGAGGGACCGTTCGATCCTGCCAAGATCAACGACTGGATGCCGGTCGGCCAGTACGTGGGCGGCGTCGAGCACGCCATCCTCCACTTGCTGTACGCGCGATTCTTCACCAAGGTCATCCACGACATGGGCATGCTCGACGCGGACGAACCCTTTAGCGCCTTGCTCAACCAGGGGCAGGTCCTCAACGGCGGCAAGGCCATGAGCAAGTCCCTCGGCAACGGCGTGGACCTTGGCGAGCAACTGGATAAGTTCGGCGTCGACGCCGTCCGCCTGACCATGGTCTTCGCGTCGCCGCCGGAGGACGACGTCGACTGGGCGGACGTCTCGCCGTCGGGCTCCGCGAAGTTCCTCGCCCGCGCCTGGCGCCTTGGCCAGGATGTCGCAAGCGAGCCCGGCGTCGATGTCTCCACTGGTGACCGCACGCTGCGCACCGTCACCCACAGGACCATTGCCGACGCCGCTGAGCTGTTGGACAACAACAAGTTCAACGTCGTGGTCGCCAAGCTGATGGAGCTCGTCAACGCGACCCGCAAGACCATCGACTCCGGTGCCGGTGGCGCAGACCCCGCCGTCCGTGAAGCCGCCGAGGCCGTGGCGGTCATCCTGAGCCTCTTCGCGCCATACACGGCCGAGGACCTGTGGAACCAGTTGGGCCACCCGGCCTCCGTGGCGAACGCCGGCTGGCCTTCCCACGATCCTTCGCTTCTGGTCCAGGACACCGTGACGGCCGTCGTGCAGGTCCAGGGCAAGGTCCGCGACCGTTTGGACGTCTCGCCGGACATCAGTGAGGATGAGCTGCGAGAGCTCGCTCTCGCAAGCGAAAACGTACAGCGTGCACTCGATGGCCGCGGCATCCGCACGGTGATCGTGCGCGCGCCTAAACTGGTGAACATCGTCCCGGCCTAGTCGGGAAACGGGCGCCCCCCCCCCCCCCCCGCCACCAGCTCCAGGAGGCTCCCTTGACGGACCGCGAACCACCCGCTTGGTTGTGGCTCAAGGAACGTTTGGCCCGCCTGCGCCAGTCCACGACGCCGGGACGCGCCGGAGCAGAGCCGGCGCGCGTCGTGCGCATCGCCGTCGTCACCGACTCGGCTGCCGCTCTGCCGGCCGAGTGGGTCAAGGCTTTCGTCGCGGACGGCCGCCTCGCCGTCGTGCCGATGCCCGTCATGGTGGGCGAAGAGATCTACGGCGAGGGGGAGGACGACATCACCCAGACGCTCGCGCTGGCCCTGGCCGCGGGATCGTCCGTAAAGACTTCACGTCCTTCACCCGGCCAGTTCGAACAGGCTTATCTAGCCGCACGGGACCGCGGTTTCGAAGCCGTCGTCTCCATCCACATTTCCGCTGGGTTGTCCGGCACCGCGGACGCCGCCAGGCTGGCTGCGCAACGCGTCTCCATTCCGGTCGAAGTCATTGACTCCCGCACCGTAGGAATGGCTCAAGGCATGGGCGTCCAAAGCGCGCTGGTTGCCGCCGCGGACGGCCGTTCGGCAGCCGAAGTCCGGCACTTTGCCGAGGAGCGATTGGGCCGCACCAAGGTCTACTTCTATGTGCCGAGCCTTGAGCAGCTTAGGCGCGGGGGTCGTATCGGCGCTGCTGCGTCTTGGCTCGGGACAATGCTGTCCATCAAGCCGATCCTCGCGGTCGCCGACGGCAAGATCGTACCGCTCGAGAAGGTGCGCTCGGCTGCGAAGGCCGTTGCCCGGCTGGAAGAAATCGTTGCCGCCGATGTCAATTCCCGGCCGCCAGGACAATCGCGGCTCGCCGTGCATCACTTTGGAAACCTGGCAGAGGCAGAGAGGCTCGCGGCCCGGCTCGGCGAGGGGTGCCCCGATTGCCCGCCTGCACAGATCAGCGCACTGCCGGCCGTTCTCGCGGCCCACGCCGGGCTCGGCGTATTGGCCGTGGTTGTGGGGGAAAGCAGTACGCCTGGCGCCGCGACGCTTTTGGGTGACAGCGCGAAAGCCGCAACGGATCCGGCGAACACTATGCGGAGCCTCCCCTAACCGCGTCAATCTGCGCGGGCGGAGGTCCTGAGCTTTTTGCTGGTCCGTCGTTAGCTCCATGAAAATGGGCATAACCCCTAACTGCCGCCACACTTTCGAATGGCGGCGCTAGGCGTAAGTCTTCAAATGAGTTGATCGGCCGCCTACCGGCCGCCCCACGGATGGAGGAAGATTCCGGGGTCGCCCGGTGACCCCGCGTTGACTTGGTGCGGTTGGAGCCCGCAAGTGAGTTTGGCGACCGGAGGCCGCTGACAGGAACTTCGGTTTGCTGCTTCGAGCACGTGAGTCAGACTCTTTCGTCCTGCAGGCCAGCCAGGAGGCCGGCGAAACGGCAACAAAGCACTCAGAGCTGCCCTGGGCAACGTGGCGATGGGCGCGGCCCGGACCAAAAACATCTACCTCCGCGAACGCTACTACCGCCTCGCTGCCAGACGAGGCAAACAACGAGCCATCGTCGCGATCGAGCATTCTCTCCTCACCGCGATCTGGCACGTGCTCATGAACAACCTCGACTACCTTGAACTCGGACCCGACCACTTCACCCGACGCGAGCCCACCCATGTCATGCGCCGCATCACCAAACACGCCAACGCACTCGGCCTGACCGTCCGTTTCGACCCCATCCATCAGACCGCAGCGGCAACCTGAAGCGACTCACCATCCATTTTCGAGTCAGGCAATGCGCATCCTGAGCGACGGACTTATTTTGTCGTAGCCTCCTGGCAGAGTGTTTCCATGGAAGCGATCGGATGCGTCGACACCCGGCAGGGCCTTGGGGCCGGTG
>NZ_JBYSXB010000033.1:0-64451 GCF_058781765.1 Arthrobacter sp. FW306-1B-G06A
GCCCCGCCCCGCCCGGCCTGCTCCACCTGTTGCGTGTAGTGATTCAACGCTTGACGCATCTCGCGCCTTCCGCATATTCTGAACGAACGGTCGGTAAATATTTAGGAGCAACCATGGCATCGCAGAATCTGCAGTCTGTGCCCGCTGAGCTGTCCCCCGAAGAGCTTGAGCGGGAACGGGCCGGTCAGGCGTATTTTGACCGCATCATCTCTGAGGATTCGCGCATCGAACCCCGCGACTGGATGCCGGAGGCCTACCGCAAGACCCTGCTTCGCCAGATCTCGCAGCACGCGCACTCGGAGATCATCGGCATGCAGCCGGAAGCCAACTGGATCACCAGGGCTCCGAGCCTCAAGCGCAAGGCCATCCTCATGGCCAAGGTGCAGGACGAGGCAGGCCACGGGCTGTACCTCTACTCGGCCGCGGAAACCCTCGGCCAGAGCAGGGACAAGATGACCAGCGACTTGATCGCCGGCAAGGCACGGTACTCATCCATCTTCAACTACCCAGCGATTTCCTGGGCGGACATGGGCGCGATCGGCTGGCTCGTCGACGGTGCCGCGATCTGCAACCAGGTTCCCCTGTGCCGCGCTTCCTACGGACCCTACGGACGCGCAATGGTGCGCATCTGCAAGGAAGAGTCGTTCCACCAGCGCCAGGGTTTCGAGATCCTCCTTGAACTGTCCAACGGCACGCCCGCCCAGAAGGCGATGGCCCAGGACGCCGTCAACCGCTGGTACGCGCCGGCGCTGATGATGTTCGGCCCGCCCGACGACGATTCCCCCAACTCCAAGCAGTCCATGGCCTGGAACATCAAGCGGTTCAGCAACGATGAGCTCCGCAGCCGCTTCGTCGGCATGATGGTGGAGCAGGTCAAGGTCCTGGGCCTCACGCTCCCGGACAAGGACATCCGTTTCAACGAAGAAACCAAGAAATGGGAGCACGGGCCCCTGGACTGGAACGAGTTCAAAGACGTTCTCGCCGGGAAGGGTCCCTGCAACGCGCAGCGGCTTGAGCGCCGCCGTGAAGCTCACGACGACGGCGCCTGGGTCCGCGAAGCGGCCGCCGAATACGCGCGCAAGCAAGCAGAAAAGGAAGACGCAGCATGACCACGCCAGCCCACGAGACCAACGAACCCCACGAGACCCCCTGGAGCCTCTGGGAAGTCTTCGTCCGCTCCAGCCGCGGCCTGTCCCACGTCCACGCCGGCTCCTTGCACGCTCCTGACGCGGCGATGGCGCTGCGCAACGCCCGCGATCTGTACACGCGCCGCAACGAAGGCGTGTCCATCTGGGTGGTTCCGGCCGATGCTATTTCCTCGAGCGACCCGGATTCCAAGGGCTCCTTCTTCGAGTCCCCGCAGGGCAAGGACTACCGCCACGCGACGTATTACACCAAGAGCGAAGGCGTGAAGCACCTGTGACCGCCCCCGAAAACCCCGCAAACGCAAACGAAAACAACCCAGACTTCGCCATCGAGGGCCACGGCGACATCTCGGTCGGCGTCAAAGGCGCCGGTGCTTCCGGAGACGGTTCCGCAAGCGCCACGCGCATCACGCCCGGGAACGCCCTGCGCCCCGAGGACATCGCCCTCGAAATCCGCAAGGGACAAGTCAAGCCAAGCGAAGACGTCGCGGAATACGCCCTGCGCATCGGCGACGACGGCCTGATCCTCGCCCAGCGCCTGGGTCACTGGATCTCCCGCGCACCCGAGCTTGAAGAAGACGTCGCCCTGGGCAACATCGCGCTCGACCAGCTCGGCCACGCCCGCTCCTTCCTCACCTACGCCGGAGCGGCGTGGGACAAGTCCGAGGACGATCTGGCGTACTTCCGCCGGGAGCACGAGTTCCGTTCCGCGCACCTGTTCGAGCAGCCCAACGGGGACTTTGCCGTCACCATCGCCCGGCAGTTCATCGTGAGCTACTACCAGTTCGAGCTCTACAAACGGCTAACCGGCTCGAGCGACAAAACCATCGCAGCCATCGCGGCGAAGGCCCTCAAAGAGGTCGACTACCACCGCGACCACAGCGCCCAGTGGGTCCTCAGGCTTGCCGGCGGCACGGAAGAATCCCGCCGTCGCATTGTCCAGGCTTTCAAGCTCGTCTGGCCGTATGTGGAAGAACTCTTCGAAGACGACGAGCTCACGGCCCGCCTCGCGGAAAGCGGAGCAGGAGTGCAGCCCTCCAGCCTCCGCGCGGACTTCGACCGGCTCACGGGCGAGATCCTGGGCGAAGCCGGCCTCGATGCCGCTTCGGGGGGCGAACTCGGTCTCGAACGCATTCCGCAGGCTTCAGGTGGCGGCCGCCAAGGCAAGCATTCCGAGCACTTGGGCTACCTGCTCGCCGAGATGCAGGTGCTTGCCCGCGAACATCCCGGTGCAAGCTGGTGACGGTGGACATGTTCGTTCATGACACCAGCGCCAGGACCGCGCAGGTCAAGACTCAGCAAACCGCCGAGCAAAAGGCCTGGGGGATTGCCGCCACGGTCTGCGATCCGGAGATTCCCGTCCTCACCATTGAGGATTTGGGGATCCTCCGCAATGTCCAACTGTTCGACGACGGCGGGCTGGTCCCCGCGGTCCAGGTCACCATTACGCCGACCTACTCGGGCTGCCCCGCGATGGACGCCATCCGCGACGACCTCAAGACCGCGTTCCACAAAGAGGGCTACCCGAGTGTCTACGTCGAGCTCGTCCTGGCCCCGGCATGGACCACGGACTGGATGACCGAGCACGGCAAGGCCAAGCTGCAGGAATACGGCATCGCCCCTCCGAGTGGCAGGGCGGCCGCCGGCGGCCACTCAGGCCCGGTAAGGCTCCAGCTCGCTGTGAAATGCCCCCAGTGTTCTTCGCTGAACACCAAGGAACTCACCCGCTTTGGTTCCACGTCCTGCAAGGCGCTCTTCGTCTGCCAGGACTGCAAGGAACCGTTCGACTACTTCAAAGTCCTGTAAGGAATCCGACATGCCCGTTGTCCGCCAGACCGCAGCCGAACAAGCGCAGGCCACCGGCCGCCGTCGTGCGTCTTTTCATTCCCTCAGCGTTTCGGAAGTCCGCCGCCTGACTGACGACGCCATCGAGGTCACGTTCGATGTCCCGGCTGAGCTCGCCGGCCAGTATGACTACCTTCCCGGCCAGTACGTGGCCCTGCGGACCACGCTTCCTGACGAGAGCGGGGAGCCGCACGAGGTCCGCCGCAGCTACTCCATCTGCGCAGAGCCGCGCAGCTTCGCGGACGGCAGCAGCGAGATCCGCGTGGCGATCAAGAAGGACCTGGGCGGCATCTTCTCGACGTGGGCGAACGCGGAGCTCAGGGCCGGCGACACCCTGGACGTCATGAGCCCCATGGGCGCGTTCATTTCGAAGCATGGCAAGGACGGCAAGACTGTCCAGCAGAACGTCATGAACTCGATGAACAATCCGGAGAACATGGCCAGCGAGCTCTCCGACGCCGGTTCGTTCGTGGCCATCGCCGCCGGCTCAGGCATCACCCCGGTGATCGCGATCGCCCGCACGCTGCTGGCCGCGAACCCGGGCACGCGCTTCGACCTGATCTACGCCAACAAGGCCGCCATGGACGTCATGTTCCTCGAGGAATTGGCGGACTTGAAGGACAAGTACCCGTCGCGATTGGCGCTGCACCATGTGTTGTCGCGCGAACAGCGGATCGCGCCGCTCATGACGGGACGTATCGACGCCGAGAAGCTCCAGCAGCTGCTGGGCACCGCCATCCACGCGCAGGATGTGGACGAATGGTTCCTGTGCGGGCCGTTCGAGCTGGTCCAGCTGTGCCGGGATACCCTCGCTGCCCGTGGCGTGGAGCCCGAGCACGTCCGCTTTGAGCTCTTCACCACCGGCCGCCCGGACCGTCCAGAGGGCAACGCCGGCCGGCCCGTTGTGGAGGACGAGTCGAAGGACACGTTCAAGATCACCTTCAAGCTGGATGGTTTGACGGGCGATGTCGCCAGCCCCACCCACGCGCGGGAATCCATCCTGAATGCGGCTTTGCGCGTCCGCCCGGACGTCCCCTTTGCGTGTGCCGGTGGCGTGTGCGGCACGTGCCGCGCCAAACTGGTCTCCGGGACGGTCAGCATGGACGAGAACTACGCCTTGGAGCAGGATGAGTTGGACAAGGGCTACGTGCTGACGTGCCAGTCCCACCCCACGAGTGAATCCGTCACGGTCGATTTCGACGTCTAAGGAATATACGAATGATCGAGCTCTCCATCGCCAACGGCATCGCCGAAATTGTCCTCAATGCCCCTGAAAAGCTGAACTCGCTGGACGAGGCGGCGCTCGCGGAACTGGATAGAGCGTACGACGACGCCGCTGCCGCAGCCTCCCGCGGGATGGTGCGGGCGCTGCTCCTCCGCGGAGAGGGCCGCGCCTTTTGCGCGGGACGCGACATTGCCGGGGTGACGCCGGAGAGCGACGACGCGAAGGCGTACTTGAACGGGCTCGTGGAGCCGCTGCTCAAGAAGATGGCAGCCTTCCCCGCCCCGACGTTCGCGGCAGCGCACGGCGCGTGCCTCGGCGTCGGGCTCGGCCTGTTGCTCGCTACCGATGTGGTGTACGTGGCGGAGAACGCGAAGTTCGGTTCACCGTTCGCCAAACTGGGCGCCACTCTGGACTCGGGCGGGCACTGGTACTTCACCGAGCGCCTGGGCATGCACCGGACCTTGGACCTCATCTACACCGCGGACCTGATCAGCGGCGCCGAGGCCGTGGCGCAGGGCATGTTCAGCCGGGTCATGCCGGACGACGCCTTGCTGGAGGCCACGCGGATCATCGTGGAGCGGGTTGCGGCGGGTGCCACCGGTGCGTTCACGGCCAGCAAGGAGCTCGTGGCGCATATCCGCGATCAGCGACTTGGCTTGTGGGCCGCGATGTCCGAGGAGAACGACGAGCAGGCGCGGCTGTGCAAGACCGAGGACTACGCCGAAGGTTTCCGGGCGTTCCAGGAGAAGCGGGCGCCGGTCTTCAAGGGGTAGCTTGTCAGCATCCCGTCCCATACCTAGACTCTCTAGGTATGGGGCGAAGTTCAGTGAACGGACAACTTGACCTGCTGCTGCTCAGCTCGCTCGGAGCGGGCGAGGCGCACGGCTACGCGCTCATCGCGCGCATTCACGAGCGCAGCGGCGCGCGGATTGAGCTTCAGGAGGGCTCGGTCTACCCCGCGCTGCACAAACTCGAGGCGGCCGGGTGCGTCGCGAGCCGCTGGGCGGACGACGACGGCGGCCGACGTCGCGTCTATGCGCTCACCGGGGCCGGACACGCCGAGCTTTCCCGCAAGGTGGAGGAGTGGAAGGGCTTCTCGGCGGCGGTGCGGGGCGTTCTTGGAGCGGCATCGTGAACGCGGGGAACGGCGCCGGGGCCGAAGAGGGGCCCATCGACGCATACCTCGACGAGCTGTTCGTAGCTGCGCGCGACGGCGATCCCGCTGCCGCACGCAGGCTCCTCGCTGAAACCGAGGCGCATTTGCGCGAATGCGCCGCCCGGCTCCGTGGGCAAGGCTTGGACCCGGTGGACGCCGAACGCGAGGCCGTCAAGCGCTTCGGCCCGGTCAGCACCGTGACGCCGGTCCTGCGCCCGTCACTTCGAGATGTTGCCCGGCTGCCGTTGCGGGCGTTCGTGCGGCCCTTGGTTGGCCTTGCGGCTGTGGGCGCGATCGCCGTCGGCGTGAGCGGCGTCGTATCTGAGCTGTTCGGCCGGATCTGGGGCGCGGGCTTCGTGGCCGGCGACCTCCCCGGCGTCGCCTACACGGCCGCGAGATGCGCGGTCCTGCAGGCACCTTACGCTGGCCTCGACTGTGCCCAGGCCGCTGCCGAGCACCATTGGGGCGAGGTGGTCGAATATCGGGTGGTCCTCGGGGTGCTGGGCCTTGTCCTCCTGCTCGTATGGCGGCTCCTGCCGCGCGACGCCGCGCTCCCGGCAGGCCTCGCGCCGTCGCTCGCGGCCGCGGCTTTCCTGCTCGCCGCCGCGGCGTCCGGCGTCCTGGCCCTTAACGCCGCCGTCCAAGGCTGGCAAGGCACGGGCGCGTGGCTGAGCGCCGTCGTCGTCGCCTTGCCGCTCGCCGTCGTGTTCGCGGTAGCCGCCCTGCGCAGGATGCGCATGAAGCCCGTGGGTTCCTAAGGCCGTACGGTGGCGGGGTTTGATGACGCCCGGGCACGGGCAGCCATTGTAGGCACGGGCCGGTGGATTGCCGCCTCCGATGCCGAGTCCCTGGTCCACGACGCCGCAGCCCTCTCCGCGGGACGGTCCACCTTCCTGGCGGATATCTTTGGCACCGGGCTTTTGACGCTTGAGGGCATGGCGCCACTGGTGGCCGCCCGCAGGCGTGCCGGACGCCCGCTACCGTTCTGTACGGATTCCCCCGAGGCACTCTTCCGGGCCGGCGGATGGAGGAACGCCGTGGTGGTCCAGGCCGGACAGCCCGCAGCAAACTTCGGCCGGCTTACCCGGACCCCGGAAGCCGGGGACGCAGAGCAGCAAAGCAATCTCCGCACCCATCTGGTGACCGCGGCTCTTTGAGGACGCCGCCGAACGCCGGGACCCAACGGTGGCGTTGCTCAAGCTGGCTGGCGTTGCTCAAGCGTCCTGGAGTGTCACGCGACCTGGAGTTGCGTGAGATGGGCGTATCTCCGCGCCTTGGCTTGGTGGCGGAGTTTGCGCCGGCGTCTGGAATGTGACGGCGCGGTGTCGGGTGGGCCGGTGCCTGGTAATGGCGGGGCTGTTGATTGGTAGTGGTGTCCGGTAGGGGTGCGGATGCCGAGGACGTGCCGTGTCCCGGCGCGTGTTGTTGCTCCGGTTTGTGCTGTCCAGCCGGGGAGTTCTTTGGTGTGGTTGCAGGCTTCGCAGAGGCCCGCCCCGTTGGTCAGGGTGGTGGGTCCGCCGTCGTGCCAGGGGATGATGTGGTCGAAGTGCCGGATCGGTGCGTCGCAGTAAGGGGTGCGGCAGGTGTCGTCGCGGGCCTCGATGAAGCGCCGCAGCCCGGCCGGGAAAAGCCGGGACCGGGAATCGACGGCGACGAGTTCTCCGGTTCCCGGAGCGGTGAAGAGGCGCCGGAGCCAGAACTTGAGTTCTTGCCCGCCTTCGGGTTCGCCAGGACCGGCGCCATGTTTGGTGTTCCCGCTGCTGCCGTTGAGAAGGGTTCTTGCCCAACCTGCGGGGACGATGCCGTAGCCGGGGAGCCGGGCGGGTTCGCTGTCGCCCTGGAACAGGGTCCGGTCGGTCATGACGAGTTGGATGGCCACTCCGGTGATCCCGCCGGGGGTGCCGGTGGTGCGTTCGACCAGGGCATCGGCCATGATTTGCCCGCGGCTGCGGGTGTCTCCGCCGGAGCGGAGCGAGTCTGCATGCCGGGACAGGGCCGCGTGCACGGCCACGCCCTGGGCGACGGGAAGCAGGGCGGTCAGGTAGGTCATGGTGTCCGGGGCCGGGCGCAAGCTCACGTGCCGCTCCGCCGCGGCGTGGCTGGCGCGTTGCGTCACCGACCGGGGGTCCCGCCGGTAGGCGGCGGCCCGTGCGGCGGAGATGATGGTCTTGTCTCCGGCGCCGTCGAAGGTCCCGGTGTCGGCGGCCAGTTCCTCATCCACCGCGCAGCGGTCTTCGGCGCTCAGGCAGGCTGTTTCCTTCACCAACAGGGTGGCGCGCCATTCGTTCAGCTGCCCGGTGTCCAGGGCGGCGAGGGTGCGCGGCATTTCGCTCACGAGGGCTTTCGCCAGGCCCAGCAACCGGGATCCTTTGGCGGGGGATTCCCGCCGGGCCAAGGCAATCTGGGCTGCGACGCCGCGGCCGCGCTCGTCGGCGGGGACGCCCAGGTTCGTCTCGGCGCTGCGCTGGGCCGCATCGAAGGAGACGGCAATCCGGGCTTGCGCAGCGGCGGCCGCGGACTTCAGATCCTCCAGGGCACGCAACTGGTCGATCAGCTCGGCGCGGCCATCGGGTACCGTGCCGTTCGGGAGGGCTGGCCGGAACGAGGTCAGGGCATCGATCACGTCCCGTACCCAGGCACCTGACAATGTAGCCGCGCCGCCGACTGGCGAGCCCGTCTCCATCAGCTGTGTTCCCCGAATCCCTTCCATAACCAAAGCATTCCAGGGGGGTCTGACAATTTAGGGCCCAGGAAACCGCTTCCTCACCGAAAACCAGGAAAATTAGTAAAACTTTTTCGGGACCGCAGATGTCCGCGTTGTGTATCGAACCCCCTCAGCGGAGCCCGAAGGTCGAACTTGAACCTGGTGCTGGAGGCCGGGTTGCTCGTTGTGGGGATCTCGGCCAATTCGCTGGGAGTGCTCGCGGAGGGCGCGGACTACTTTGCCGATGCTCGTCTTGAGCGTCGCGATTCGTGCAGGCCCGGCTGTGCAAGACCGAGGACTACGCCGAAGGTTTCCGGGCGTTCCAGGAGAAGCGGCGCAGGTCGCCAGGGGGTAGGAAGGGTCCGGCCGCAAGCCCTGGTCTGTTGAAATCGTGGGAGAAGTCCCACTGCTGCGTTCCGGAACCTAGCAGTGGGCCCGCACCCACGAACCGACGGCCGCCCGAAGATTCCTCAGCCTCCCTGCCGAGTCGTAGGGGAGTGCTGTCGATTCCGTGCCCCGTGCAGCCGGTACTCACGGGCGGTGATCCAGACGATGAAGATGTCGAAGGCTGTCAAAAGGACAAGGCCCCAGGAGAAGGCCACGACGATCCGGTAGCCCTGGTAAACGATGAAGACCAACAGGAACGCGATCATCCACGGGTAGGCCCAGAGTTTGTCCTTCAGGACGGCCCAGACGAGGACGATCTTGACCAAGCCGTGGAGCAGTAGGTAGATCGCGCCGAACAGCGTCGCGGACCCTGAGAGGTTGGAGCTCAGGTGCACCAGGCTGTTCGCCAGGAAGTCGTGCGGATCCTGGGCGAGTTCGTGCTGGGTGAGGAAATGGACCAGATCACCGATTTGTTGAGGCGTCACCAGCAAAAGAAGAACGCCGCCGATCAGTTCCAGGACGCCGTCCAGGCCCTTCAGGATGAGGCTCACGCGAAATGTCCGGTCGAGCAGGGTTGTTTCAGCTGGTTTCGTTTCCATCACACTTCCCTCCGCTACCTCAAGATACATTCTTTCTTATGCCCCTCTCTTCTGATCCCGCAGGAGCTTTCGCGATTGAAACACATGGCCTGAGCAAGCACTTTGGCAGGCATACCGCCGTCGACGGCTTGACCATGCGCGTGCCTCAGGGAGCCATCGCAGGGTTTATTGGCCCTAATGGGGCAGGCAAGACCACCACCCTTCGCCTGCTCTTGGGCCTGGTGCGGGCGGATGCGGGCAGCGCCACGGTTCTGGGCCACTCGCTCACTGAGTTCGAGCGCTACCTGCCGCGCGTCGGGGCACTGGTGGAAGCGCCGGCGTTCTATCCGGGCCTTTCCGGGCGGAGCAATCTGGAGGTGCTCGCCCGTCTTGGAGGCCATCCCGGTTCCCGCGTGAGCGAACTGCTGGAAGTGGTGGGACTCTCCGATCGGGCGCGTGACCGGGTAGGAACGTATTCGCTGGGCATGAAGCAACGCCTTGGGGTGGCGATGGCGCTGCTGCCCGATCCGGAGCTCCTCATTCTCGACGAGCCAGCCAATGGCCTTGATCCCCTCGGCATCATCGAGATGCGCGAGATGCTGCGCCGTTTGGCTGGCCAGGGGAAAACCATCCTCCTCAGCAGTCACTTGCTCGGCGAGTTGGAACAGCTCACCGACTGGCTGATCATGCTCAATCAAGGGAAGGCCCTGTTCTGCGGACCGGCACGGGAGCTGTTCGCCGAACGCGTCGAGGTAGTGGTCGAAGCCCAGGACTCGGTCCAGTTGGATCTGGTGGCCCGGATCGCGGGCGAGGCCGGTTATACGGTCACGCGGGAGGATCAGGCCTTGCGCATCGCCTGTTCTGCCGGTTTTGCCGAGACCTTGAACCGGCAGGCCAGGGAGGCTGGCGCGCCGGATCTGACCATCCGAGTGAGGGAAGCCAGCCTGGAGCAACTGTTCCTGGCTTTGCTGAAAGGAGACCGCTCATGATTTCCGTGATCCGTGCGTTTCGCAGCGAAGTGCTCAAGTTCCGCCGCTGGAGTGTTGTGGCGGTCGCGGGGGCGATGCTGGTGGTGAGCACCTTTATTGCTTATCTGACGTTCCACCAGATCGCATCCGGAGCCACCGGCCGGGAGATGACCGGCCTGATTGCCGCGTTCCCCACACCCCAGGGATTGGTCTCGATCATTGGCCAGGCCCGCTCCGTGATCATTGCCATCGCGCTGGTGATGGTGACAGCCAATCTCGCCGCCGAATGGTCGCAAGGCACGCTGCGCAACTTGTTGGTCTGTGAGCCGCGCCGCCTGCGCTGGTTGGCAGGCAAAATGCTGGGGCTGGTACTTTTTGTGCTGCTCTCGATGCTGCTCACCTTGCTCATCAGCGGCACGTTCATCCTTGTCGCTGCTCAAGGCCAAGGGATTCAGACCGCCGCCTGGACCTCTCCGGAGGGGTTGCAGGTCTTCCTGGCGTTCCTGGGCAATGAGGTGCTGTGCCTCGTCGGCGTGAGCGCCCTGGGCATGGTCATCGCGGTACTCACGCGTTCGGTCGCGGCCGGCGTCGGGATCGGCCTGGCCTACATCCTGGTGGTCGAAGGCATCATCGCGGTGGTATTGCCGCAGGTCAGCCAGTGGTTCCCGGGCCGGGTGTTCAACACCATCGTGGGGACCACCGTGCCCTTGGTTGGCCCGACCCCTCTCCAAGGTTATCCGGCAGCCGTAGGTGCAGCGCTCCTGTGGATTGTCGGCTTCGTTGTGGTGACCGCCGTCGTGTTCCCCCGCCAGGACGTCAAAGCGTGACAGAAGGAGCACCCTCCGGCGTCGTCGGCAACGAGCGCCTCACCGCCCTGACAGGGGCCGTGGTGCTGGTGCTGTCGGCGGCCGAGATCGCCACCGTTCCCACCCTGGGCAGCCTGATCGTGGCGCACTTCTTCATTGGCGTGCTCCTGGCCGGCCCGGTGGTGGCCAAGACGGCCAGCACCGGCTGGCGGTTCATTCGCTACTACTCGCGGGATCCCGCCTATCGCCGCAAGGGTCCGCCCCGGCTGCTTCTGCGCCTGACTGCTCCGCTGCTCATCGTCTCGACGCTCGTGCTGATCGGCAGCGGCATCGCCTTGGCCATCACCGGCCCGGCCCCCGAGATCCTGATCCGGGTGCACGTTGTCAGCTTCCTGTTCTGGCTCGCCACCCTCGCAGTGCACGTCTTCGCGTACGTGAGGCGGGTACCCGGTCTCATAGCCGACGACTGGCGGCGCCGCACCGTCCAACAGAAGCGCGGGAAACCGGAGCCCGGGGGACGCCGGATGCGGCTGGCCGTCAACATTGCGGTGCTCGTGCTGGCCGCGATCGCCGCGGTGTTGCTTTTGCCGACGGCCGCACCATGGGAGGGGTGGCGTGGTCAGGCTGTGACCGGGCCTGGGGTCCTCGCCGTCGCGGTGGGCATCGGGACAGCGGTCGCGGTGATGCTCAAGCGCCGCTAGGACTAAACCACGACGGCGGTGGCGCTCGCCGTTGCGGCCGCCCGCTCACACCTAGTCAGTGATGTCGGCGTGGTGGTGGCGGGGTGTTCCCTCGAGGGAATGCTCGGCCTGGAAGATCGCGTCTGTGACAAGTTGCCGGACATGTTCGTTCGCGAGGCGGTAGTACACCCGGGTTCCGGCTTGCCGTGTGGTGACAACGCGGCCGAGGCGCAGCTTGGCCAGATGCTGGGACACGGATGCCTGGGATTTCTGGATCAGCTCCGCCAGCTGGTTGACCGGCAATTCGCCGTCGCGCAGCGCAAGAATGATGCGGATCCGGGTGGCGTCGGCGAGCATCGCAAAGACCTCGACGGCGAGCTCGACGTACTGGCTATCCGGCTCCCGGCCGCACACAGCGTTATCTGCATCCATGCTTATATTGTTTCATACGGATAAAATGAGGTATATATAGTGAGCAAGGTGCCGTTCGTTAGCTGAGGCTCCTTCGCGGAAACATGCCAGCGACCCCCAACGTCGAGAGACGCCCCGGGTCAGGACAGGCCGCCCCGGCATTAAGGGGTGGTCCCGATTGGCTCCTGGACACAGTCCGGGTTCACGCCGCGAAGTGCCAAAGGTCTTACGAGGAGGGGCATGTGCGGGTCTCTATGCCCGCCCTCCCCGCGGCGCGACCAACGGCAGCAGGAGGTGACGGTTCCATCATGAACGATGGTCATAAACCCAGTCTCCCGTCCCGTTTTCCGGATTCTGCTTCAGGCTCCTGAAACACTGCGCTGATTCCGTCCGGCACGCCGGGCCTAATCCAGCCATGGCCTGCTCCAGCCAGAGCCTGATCCAGCGAGCCTGATCCAAGCGGCACGCAACGTGCGCCCTCTACGCAACGCAAATACGCCCGCCCATGCCCCGTGCCCCGGCGAGGCTTTTCCATGACTTTTTATGCCCGTTTCCGGGCAGAAGGCCGGTACATCATGACCGAAACCAAGACCCTGCTAGCGCCATCCGCAGCCCTGGACACCGCCCACATCGGCGACATCAAGGGTGCTTTCGGCACCATCCGTGTGAATGATGACAAGCCGCGCTCGGGCATCAAAGCGCGCGTGAAGACCCTGCTGGCGATCATCGGACCCGGGCTGATCGTCATGGTCGGCGACAACGATGCCGGCGCGTTCGGCACCTACACCGAGGCCGGACAGAACTACGGAACGTCGCTGCTCTGGACTCTGCTCCTACTGGTCCCCGTGTTGTACGTGAACCAGGAAATGGTGCTGCGCCTGGGGGTCGTCTCCGGCGTCGGACATGCCCGGCTGATCCTGGAGCGCTTCGGCAAGTTCTGGGGCGCGTTCAGCGTCATCGACCTGTTCATCCTCAACGCCCTGACCATCGTCACGGAGTTCATCGGCATCAGCCTGGGCCTGGACTACCTGGGCATCCCCAAGATCCCGGGAATCCTCCTGGCCACCGCGGTGATCGTGGGCGCCGCGAGCACCGGTTCCTTCAAGCGGTTCGAGCGGGTCTGTCTGACCTTGGTAGCCGGGTCGCTGCTGCTGGTGCCGATCATCTTCATGGTCCATCCCGACGTCGGACAAGTCGCCCACGACTTTGTCGTGCCCGGCATGCCCAAAGGTGCGGACCTGTCCACGGTGACTTTGCTGATCATCGGGATCGTTGGAACCACCGTGGCGCCGTGGCAGTTGTTCTTCCAGCAGTCGTACATCATCGACAAGCGCATCACTCCCCGCTTCCTGAAGTACGAGAAGGCCGATCTCTGGCTGGGAATCACCATCGTGATCGTGGGCGCCGCAGCGATTATTTCCTTCACTGCGGCGACGTTTGCCGGCACCCCTGAGTTAGGCAACTTCACCGACGCAGGCGGTGTCGCCGTCGGGCTCGAACAGCACGTCGGAAAGGTTGCCGGCGTCCTCTTTGCGCTGGCACTGATCGATGCCTCGATCATCGGCGCGGCCGCCGTCGGGCTTTCCACCTCCTATGCACTCGGTGACGTCCTGGGGCTCAAGCACTCCCTGCACCGGAAAGTGTCCGACGCCAAAGGCTTCTACGCCGTGTTCGCCGGAGTCCTGCTCCTCTCGGCCATTGTGGTCCTGATCCCGGGCAGCCCTTTGGGTCTGCTCACGGTGGGGGTCCAGGTGTTGGCGGGGGTCCTGCTTCCCTCGGCCACGGTGTTCCTGCTGCTGCTCTGCAATGACAAGCAGGTGCTGGGACCGTGGGTGAACGGGCGGTTCATGAACTTCTTCACCTCGGCCGTGATCGCGGTCCTCGTCATCCTCTCCTTGGTCCTGACCGCCGAGGTGTTGTTCCCGGACATGGGCTCGGACGCCGTTCTGGGCATCCTCATCGGGGGTGGCGCCGTCTCCGCCGTCGCGGCGGTTGTGTTCCTGGTCTACCGCGGAATCCATCCCGCAATGCCGAGCCCGGATGCAGTGGACCGGTCACAGCGGACCACCTGGCGGATGCCTCCGATTACCCTGCTCACCGTCCCCAAGCTGTCCACAGGGCACCGGATTGGCCTGACGGTTCTGCGCGCGTATTTGCTGATCGCGATGATCCTGGTGATCGTCCGGGTGGTCCAGCTCGCCCTTGGCGCCTGATGGTTTCCCGCGTCATCGAGTCCATTCCTTGGATGTCCGATTACAATCTGCTTACCCGCTGGTCCCGCCGCGGACCCAGCCACCGCGCCAACCGCGGCGGGGACAGGAGAATTCCATGAATGATCGGCCCCACCGCCTGCGCGGCGGAAGACGCGCCGGAAGACGCGGCGGAACGCATGCCGGATCACCCAGCGGGGAGGCAAGCTCTCAGGGCCCTCGCCATATGCGCCACAAGTCCCGGCGCAAGTCCGTCCTCCTGATCTCGACGACGGCGGTCGCGGCGACCGTGGCCCTGGCGGCCGCCGTCGTGGTCACGTATGTGGGCGCGACGGCGGTTGCGGTCAACAACAACGTCCACCGATCGGATGTCCTCAATGACCTGAAGACGCTGCCCCAGGCGGTGCCGAAACTGAGCCAGGACACGAACATCCTGATCATGGGCCTGGATACCAGGGTTGACGAGAAGGGTAAGCCCCTTCCTCCGGAGATGTATGACGCGCTGCACGCGGGGGATGAGAATATCGGCGGCTACAACTCGAACGTCCTGATGCTCTTCCACATCCCCGCGGACGGTTCCAAAGCCGCAGGAATCTCGATTCCCCGGGATGACTACGTCCAGGTGGACGGCATCCCCGGAAGCGGCCCGTTCAAAGCCAAGATCAAGGAGGCGTACGGTTACGGTTTCGCTGCGGAGAAGACTTCCTTGATCAACGCTGGAAAGCCCGACGACGACGCGACCTACCAGGCGGCGCGCGACGCCGGGCGCAAGGCCGAAATAGCGACCGTGACGAGGTTCCTGGGCAGCGTGCACATCGACCATTTCCTCGAGGTCACCATGGCCGCGTTCTACCAGACGGCCCAGGCCATCGCGCCCATCACGGTGTGCGTGAACCGGGCCACCCAGGACACCTTCTCGGGGGCCGACTTCAAAGCGGGCATGCAGCAGATCGACGCCAAACAGGCCATGGCCTTCGTGCGGCAGCGCCGGGACACCACCGATCCGACGTACCTCTTCTCGGACCTGGACCGCGAACGCCGGCAGCAGGCCTTCATCGCCTCGGTCTCGCACCAGCTCAAGGACGCCGGGACCTTCACCGACATCGGGAAAATGCAGGGTGTCCTGGATGCGGTGAGCAAGAACATCGTGGTGGATTCGGACTTGAACCTGATCCAGCTCGCCCAGCAGGCCACGTCCCTGACCGGCGGCAACATCTCTTTCTCCACCCTGCCGATCACAGGCTTCGGCACCTCCCCGGATGGCGCATCCATCAACACGGTGGACGTCAAGCAGGTGCAGGCGACCGTCAAGGAACTCCTTACTCCGGTCCCGCCGGCTCCCGCACCGACGACGACGGCGATCCGGACGGCGGCGACCACCTCGCCGGCGGCACCCGCTTCCGAAGCGGCACCCGCCTCAGGGGCTGCGGCACCAGCCACTCCGTCGGCGTCCGCGAGCAACGTCTATGCGGATTCCACCGGAGCGCTGCAGGGCGGGGCGATCGCCTGCGTGAAGTAGCGGAGTGGTCGTGAGGTCAGGGCACTATGACCACCCGGACGCTTATGTGAGACGGATCTGGCGATTTGCATCGGTGTAGAGCAGGTAACGGAACTTGCCCGGGCCTCCTGCATAGCAGATCTGCGGGCAGAAGGCGCGCAGCCACATGAAGTCACCGGCTTCGACCTTCACCCAGTCGTCGTTGAGCAGATAGACGCCGTTGCCTTCGAGGACGAACAACCCATGTTCCATGGCTGGTGTTCCAGCGAACGGGATGGAAGTGCCAGGCTCGAAGGTCACGATGTTCACGTGCATGTCATGCGCGAGGTCGTCGGGATCCACGAATCGAGTCGTGGCCCAGCTGCCGTTGGTATCTTGCATCTGGCTGGGCTCCACATCCTGATCGCGGGTCACAAAGGACGTGGCAGTGTAGCCATCCGCCGGTTCGTAGGCCTTACGGATCCAGTGGAAATTTGCGATGCCGTCCGAATCGTTCCTTACGGACCAGTCGGCCCCGGCGGCGACATACGCGTAGCTGCCTTCCTCCAAGATATGCAGTTCGCCGTCGAGCGTCAGGGTAAGCCATCCCCTTGTCAGGAAGAGGACCCCTTCGACGGCGGCTTCCGGCTCGGGCTTCCGCGAACCGCCGCCGGGTCCCACCTCGACGATTAGTTGGGAAAACCGTGTCGCGAAACCTTCGATGGGGCGTGCGATGATCCAAGTCCGTGTGTTCTCCCAGCCGGGGAGATTGCTGGTGACTGTGTCTTTAAGGACGCCCTTGGGTATGACGGTATAGGCGTCCTTGACCATGGCCCGGTCCTTTGGGAGCTGGGCTTGTGGACTGGCGCCTTCGGGGTGAAATGAATTGGCCATCTAACTGCGCGTCCCTGCAGCCTGCACGGCAAGGTTCCCGGCATTGATCGGGCCGCCTTCAGCTGCGGGCTTGTCTCCGCTGAAGGCACGGAGCATGGCTTCACGGTCGAACTGCCCCTCCCACTTGGCGACGACGAACGTCGCAACGCAGTTGCCCAGCAGGTTCACGACGACGCGCATGGAGTCCATGAGGCGGTCGGCTCCGAGCAGGAGAGCGACGCCGGCCACAGGGAAGATCCCCAATGCGCCCGCCGTCGCGGAGAGTGCCAGGAAGGCCGAACCCGGGACGCCTGCCATGCCCTTTGAGGTGAGCATCAGAATGCCTAGGGCGGCCAGTTGCTGCCCGAGATCCAAGTGGTGGCCGAAGGCCTGGGCAAGGAACAAGAGCGAGATCGACAGGTAGATGGCCGCACCGTCCAGATTGAAGGAGTAGCCGGTGGGGACCACCAGGCCGGCGGTGGAGCGGGAACAGCCGGCGTCCGTCAGCTTGGTCATGATCCGCGGCAGAACCGACTCAGTGGACGCGGTGCCCAGAGCCAGGAGGAATTCCTCGCGCGTGTACTTGATGAACTGCCACAACGGGACCCGGACCAGGCCCCAGGCGATCACGAACAGCAGGCCAATGAACACGATCGCTGCACCGTAGCAGGCCACGATGAGCAAGGCATAGGTGCCCAATGTGCTCAGTCCATACTGGCCAATGATGAACGCCATGGCACCGAAGGCGCCGATCGGGGCCAGGCGCATCACCCAGCCCATGATCTTGAAGAAGACCTCCAGGATGGTGTCCAGGACCTTCATGACAGGGGCACAGCGGTCCTTGCCGATCACCACTATGGCCGCGCCGAAGAAGACAGAGAAGCACAGGACCTGGAGGAGGTTGTTGCTCGCGAAGGCGCCGATCACGCTCGTCGGGATGATGCCAAGGATGAATTGTCCGGCGTCGCTGGGCGGAGCGGTGCCGGTCTTGGCCTTCAGGGCGTCCTGGCTTAGGGTGCTGGGGTCGATGTTGAGCCCCGCACCGGGCTGGACGATGTTGGCCACCACGAGGCCGAAGGCCAGGGCAAACAACGTGGCCCCGGTGAAATACAAGAGCGCTTTGACTCCCACTCGGCCCACGGCTTTGACATCGCCAACGGCCGCGATCCCTGTGACGATCACCAGGAAGATCAGCGGCGCGATGATCATCTTGATGAGCTGGATGAATCCGTCACCGAGCGGGCGTAGTCCTGCCCCGATCGACGGCCAAAGATACCCGATCAGGATGCCCGCGACGACGGCGACGAAGATCTGGAAGAACAGGGACTTGTACAGCGGTTTCTTGATGGCGGCTGCCTGCGCAGCATAGATGTCGAGTTTCATGGCGAAGCCAATCCTCATGCGGAACCAGAGGTCCGCGGCCGAAATTCAAGGGACCCCTCCAACGTAGGGGAGCATTGTTTCCGGCCTGAAACGAATGTATTAAACTATCGGAACCTTGAAACATCTGTTTCAAAAGGTGCGCGGATCGCTGGTCTGAGGACGGTTCCTCACCGTCTGAGAGTCGGATCTACCGAAGCCTTTCAACCTCTCCGAGCGAGTCGAAAAGGCCTGTGATTTCACTGATGCGTTTGGTCCCTGGTCTTCCCATGGCCGAAAGTACCGCGTTGGCCAGGACGCTCAGGAGGCTCATGGGCGCAGCATAACTGTCGAAGGCTCCAGCGCCTTCCACGGGACACTCGATCCACACCTTGGCGTCGCCGGCCATCCGGCGCCCGCTGGCATCGCCAATCAGGATGGTGGACGCACCTGTTCCGGCAGCTGCTTTGAGGACGTTTGGGAAGGCTTCTGGACGGCGGCGGAAACCCAGCAGCACCACAGCATCGGCAGGACCGAGCCCCGCGAGTTCTTCGCCCACGCTTTGGCCTGGCTGCGGGGCCAGCCCGACGCCGTCGCGGCATTGGAGGAGCTGTTGCCGCAAATGGAGCGCGAGGGGGAAGCTGTTTCGGAAGCCGATGAGCAGTACCTTCCGGGCTCCCGCAAGCAGATTGGCCACCTCGCCCAGCCGTGTTTCGTCAATGGACTCGAACAGGCGCTGAAGGTTCCGCTGTTCCAGTGCCGCGTGGGTCGGCAAACCGCCGTCGGACTCCCTGGTGGCGAGCGGCACGCCGCTGGACCGCAGTGCCCTGGTGTGCTCCTTGACCTCATTGAAATCGGCAAAGCCGAGGCGGCGAAACAAGCGGCTCACGGTTGCCTTGGAGACACCGCTCAGGCGCGCCAGTTCGGCCGCGTTGTAGACGGCGAGATCACCCAAGTGGTTCAGGATAGTGTCTGCCGCGAGCTGTTCCTGCGGGCCAAGCGCCGGATAATGCTGTTCGATTCGCTCATCGATCCTCATGAAACAACCGTCTCACGACCCCGCGCTGTTCCCACAGCCGTTGTGGTTTTTGCCGGGTTTATCTCTCCGATAGGCTCGGCGAATGAGCGAAAATACACCGCGACTCGCTGGCTATCTGGACAAGCAACAGCCCGGGCTTTATCAAGCCCTGTCCGACTACGCGGGTAAGGTGACTGCCGAGGCGGACAGGACCGGGATCCCGCGCCGGACCTTGGAGTTGGTGAACTATCGGGCTTCGCAGATCAACGGCTGCGCCTTCTGCCTGGACCTGCATCACCGCCGCGCCATTGGCTATGGCGAGACTGAGCAGCGGCTTTCCCTGGTGTCGGTGCATGGCGAGGTGGGGCTCTTCGATGAGGCCGAACAGGTAGCGCTTGAGCTTGCCGAACAGATCACGCGCATGAGCAGTGCCCGTCCCACGGCCGAGCTGTTCTCCCGCGCGCGGAAGGTCTACACCGAGGAACAGATCAGCGTGCTGTGCATGGCGTGCATCGGCATCAACGCCTTCAACCGCCTGTCCATCCTGAGCGAGCACCCGGTGCGCAAGGCCCGGAGCTAGCGACTTCTTGGCCGGAAATGTCGCAATCTTGCCCTAAGGATTCGTGCTTCCGATAATCCATTCGTAGGATTTGCCTATGTCTATGGGGAGATTAGTTCGTAAAGCAGTTATTCCGGCAGCCGGATTGGGCACGCGTTTCTTGCCTGCCACCAAGGCGATGCCGAAGGAAATGTTGCCGGTAGTGGATCAACCGGCCATCCAATACGTGGTTGAGGAAGCCGTGAAGGCGGGCCTCAGCGACGTGCTGATGATTACAGGCCGCAACAAGCGCGCCCTTGAAGACCACTTTGATCGTGCACCTGATCTTGAACGATCTCTGGAGCTGAAAGGCGACGAAGCTCGCTTGGACGCAGTGCAGCATGCCTCCGGGCTTGGACCAATACACTATGTGCGGCAGGGAGAGCCGAAGGGTTTGGGCCATGCCGTGCTGTGCGCCAAGCAGCACGTGGGCGACGAACCGTTTGCAGTGCTCTTGGGCGACGACCTGATCGACGAGAGCGAGGAGCTCTTGTCAACCATGATCGACGTCCAGGCGAAGACGGGCGGCTCGGTGATTGCCCTCATCGAAGTGGAACCGTCGCAGATCAGCGCGTACGGTTGCGCCGACATTACGCCCATCGCGGGGGAGGACTACGTCCGGGTCAACAGTCTTGTGGAGAAGCCTTCCGTTGAGGAAGCTCCATCGAACCTGGCTGTCATTGGACGCTATGTCCTGCACCCGTCTGTGTTCGATGTCCTCGAAGAGACCGGGCCCGGGCGGGGCGGCGAGATCCAGCTGACCGACGCGCTTCAGACCCTCGCGAAGGGCGACGGCGAAGGCGCGGGCGTTTACGGGGTGGTCTTCCGTGGACGTCGCTACGATACCGGGGACAAGCTCAGCTACTTGAAGGCCGTCATCACTCTGGCGTCCGAGCGCGCCGAGTTCGGCGAAGACCTCAAAACCTGGATGAAAGGTTTCCTCGGCTAGGACTGCTGCATGCTTAGACGCGCGTAGCGCAGAATCCTGAGGATGGCCGGGGCCAGTTCGTCTTCCATCCGCAGGTACGCCTCGGCGCCTTGTTTGTAGGGGTCCGCAACGTCGTTGTCCGAGGATTTTGCCGCCAGGACGAGGTGGCGGACGGAGGATGCCCGTGCCGGCAGTTCTCGCCATAGTTGGGTGTAGTCAGCGCCCGACGGCGGCGCGTCGCCTCGTTCTTCGAGGGCCGTCACCATTCGCGCGAACTCGCGGATAGTGAACGTCCGCTTGAGCAGGGAGGCGTCCAGTTGCAGAACTTCCCCGCGATGGTGGGACGCCATGGTGAGTACCAGGTCCGCTTCCCTGAGGATTTTTGAGGTGAGTTGGCGCGCGGCAAAGTCCTCGGGTGTTCCGCCGTACGTGCGGATGATGTCGGCTGACAGCGGTTGGATGGGGCTTCCCACCATGGCGCGGGTGCCGGCGCTGCGGACTTCGAAGCCGCCGGGAAGAACCTGGTCCAGGCCTGCCTGAAGCAAGCGTTCGGCTACGGGGGAGCGGCAGATGTTGCCGGTGCAAACGGTCAGTATCCGAATGGGGTGGAGCGATTCCAAAGGTGTAGCTCTTTCACTAGCTGGCAGGCGTGCGTGACACCTGTGTTTTACAAGTTAACACGGGAGTCATAATCACGTGTGCCGCATCAGTGCGAAAGCAGCCACACCGAAGGAAGCTGCGGCCAGCAGGATCAGAAAAATGATCGGCCAGGCCTGACTCGGAATGGCTGGAATTCGTGGAATCGCTGGCAACTCCACCCTGAAGCTCAGCCGTTTGCGGCGTCGCCAATGTCTCCCCATGTTCATAAATTACCGTACGCGCAAACAAGGAGGGGTTGTTTCCGGATCACCGGAAACAACCCCTCCTTTTGTTTAGCGTTTAGGCCGTTGCTACGGGTTCGTTCTTTGCGCGGCGGCGAACCACCACTACGGAAGCCGTGCCGGCTACGAGTGCGCCAGCGCCAACCAGGCCCCAAAGGATCAGGCTGGAATCGACGCCCGTGTTGGCCAGTCCGGTACCACCGGTATTGGCCAGCCCTGTGCCACCGGTGTTTGCTAGCCCAGGGCTGACCCCGGCGGCAACAACGGTCGACGTGACACTGTGGCCGGAGGTCGCCCCGACGGCGGTCAGCTGGTAGGTACCTGCCGCGGTCAGCGAGACGTCGGTGGAGAAAGTACCGGAGGCGTTGGCAGTAGCGGTCACCGTGGTGGGTGCCAGGTGAAGGCCTCCCGGTACGGCCATGGCGATGCCATTGCTGGTGCCGGGTGCTGCAGCGCCCTGAGGAGCAGCAGTGAAGGTAATGGTGATGACGATGGTTTCTCCGGGCGTAAAGCCTCCGCCGGAGAATACGACGGTTCCGCCTACAGTTACGGTTGCGCTGGAAACGGTGCCCGGAGCCGGTGCCGGGTAATCAACGGCCATTGCTGGAGCCGAAGCGGCGAGAGCGATGGTACCCGCAAGCGCGAGCACTGCAAGTGATTTCTTCAATTTTTGTCCCCCTGAGACCTTGGTACGTGCTTGAGACCTGATACGTAATTCATTGTGATGACGTGATTTCATCCACCACGAACACGTGAACTGAAATCTGAGACCCACCCAAGAGAGAAACTATCATCCTAAGGGTGCTTACAGCAAAGTAAATCCAAACCCGTTACAAAGGGTTAACACCCCGTCTATCTTGCGGTTCCACAGCTTGCCGATTGAGTCGGGAGTATTACCTTGTCCACAGATTGGACGGTAGGAGTCACAACCACTTCGGGCTGGCTGTGCTGGACGATTTTTCCGAAAGTGAATTCCACAGTGCTGCTCTGTCCGGGCGCCAGCCGGACGGAGAGTGTGCCCACTGGCCGATCGTCGTGGATTTGCGCGCCGAAGGGGACGTTCTTACCGTCTTGTGTTGCGGTTTCAACATTGGCCTGGGCGGGACCGTAGGCGATCACATTGCTTTGGGCGGTTCCGGGCGGCACGCCAAAGGCACCGGCACCAGTAACGTAGGCGGGCAAGGAGGTCGCCGCGTCAGCGGGTGCAGTATTGGTGCTGGTAATGCGCACCTTGACGGTTCCGTAACCATCGGCAGCCGTGCATTGCTGGATGAGCTGAACGGTGCGTTTCACGTAGTAGTCCATTTTCGCGCCCGTACCGTCATTAAAGTAGGCGCCGAACTGGGCCGCCGGCACGCTGGGGCCGGAAATAGAGCCGCTTAGCGTGTACTTCGCGATAACAGACTGTTCTGTCGTATTCGCTGACCAGAGCAAAACCCGGTGCTCGTCTACGCCTTTCCCGACGCCGGCAAACAGGCTCTTCGCCTCGCCTTTGCCCGAAGACAGGGCACCGAAGATTTCCTTGGCCACCATCGCAAAGTAAGCGTCTTGCGCCGTTGGATCTTTTATTTGGGCGTAGACGTCGGAGAGCAGTGTTTTTACCACGTTCTTGCCGGAAAGCTGGTTCGGAAGTTTCCCTTCAGTCAGGGCAAGCATCTGAGGGTCCTGGAGGCTGACGGGTCCTGTGGCGTCCAGGATGTAGCCCAGAGCCACTGGATCGATCGAAATTGCTCCGTCCAGCTGTTCGCCCTTTTTCTGCACCCACATTTTCAACGCGGTGGTGGCTGCCGTCGGGAAATCTGGAGTGAAGTTGACGTCCTGCATGAAGGTGCCCATGCGGTCGGTGTATATGCGTTGCTGCTCATCATCCACCGAGACCGGGGGGGAGAAACGGCCGAGTTCCGTAGCACTGGTTTCGGCGGAAAGGCTGATCTTGCCTTTGTCCGCGGTAAGGACCACTAGGGCACCTGGGATACCGCCCGTAGCGCGAGCCTCGGCGTTGTTCTGGACGAGCAGCAGGTAGTGCCGCGGCTTGTCAGAGCCCAGCATGACCGGAGTTAGGCTCGCCGCGTCGGACGCGGTGTCCAGCTCTTCCGCAACAGAGCTAAGTTGTTGTCTGGCCTGTGTCAGTGGCCCTGCGATCTGGGGGAGCAATCCGCTGGCGTCAATGCCGTTCAGGCGCTGCGCAGAGGCGCGCACGGCATGAGCGGCGGAGGACACTGCAGGGGCGGCCTTGCGGATTGGTTCCAGGTCAGTGCCGCCGGCGCTCGGCATCAGCTTGTCCCATTTCAGGGAATCGTAGACCTTTACAAGGGGGGTGACGCCCAGCGTGGCTACGTCGTCAGCTGAGCGGGCGATTTCGGCAGTGGCAGTGAAATTCGCGCCGAGCCACGGGGTTGCAGAGGCCAAGGACCAGAGTGGATCAGAGGCGGCGTCCCGAGCAGCGGCAGTGTGGCGTCGAAGCTCGTCAGCAACAGCCGTGGCATCTGCGGGCTGGTTCTGGAGGATGCTCTCCTTGAGCTTCGGCACTAACTGGGTGGATGATTCAAGCTCGGTCTTGATGGTGGAAGCCTTAGCCCCCAGCCACAGGACGGCGGCCCCGGCCACCACCAGAAGGGTGCCAAGACAGATCCCGGTTGCGAGCAGTCGACGGCGAAACTTACCTCGAGTGCCACTTCGCGTGGCACGGCGAAGCCCGGGATCGTCCTCGATCGTTTCGGATTGCTGAGTGTCGGTCATACGTGACCGGTCCGGATAAGAGTCATGGAAAAGTTCCCCATTTAGTAAGCACCATTGCTGCCGAAGACAGCGCGAGCGGTGCGAAGAAGGATGACGAGGTCACCGGCCAATGACCAGTTTTCTACATAGTAGAGATCCAAACGGACAGCGTCCTGCCATGAGAGGTTTGAACGCCCACTTACTTGCCAAAGTCCAGTCAACCCGGGCTTTACCAAGAGACGTCGGCGCACTTCAAGTTGATATGCCTCGACCTCGCGCGGCAGGGGAGGTCTCGGACCAACCAAGCTCATAGAACCTCGAAGGACGTTAAACAACTGGGGTAGTTCGTCCAGGCTGTATCTTCGTAGAAAACCGCCGATACGCGTGACCCGCGGGTCGTTCCGGAGCTTGAAGAGGACGCCGCTACCTTCGTTCTTCTCGATGAGTTCGTCTAACTTGGCCTCAGCGTTTACAACCATGGAGCGGAACTTCAACATCTTGAAACGGGTGCCTTCGATTCCCACCCGTTCCTGCCGGAAAAGAGCTGGGCCAGGGCTGTCGATTTTTACGAGAACAGCCAGGAAAGCCATCAGAGGGGAAGCCAGCAGTAGCAATGTGACCGACACTGCGATATCGAAGAGACGCTTGGCTACGCGTTGACCGCCCTCCAACGTAGGGGTAGTTACGTGTATGAGGGGCAGCCCCGCAACTTGTTGTGTGTGGATGCGCGGCCCCGCAATATCAGTCAGCGCTGGCGCCATGATGAGGCCTATGTTTCGATTGGCAAGCTCCCAGCCCAAATGGCGAATCGTTTGAGGGTGAAGCTGCACCCCTGCTGAGACAGCGATTGCGTCTGCTCCGCAGAGGCTTATCGCGTCCAAAATAGAGTTCGTATCAGGATCATTTCCAAGGACTGGCAACCCGATTCCATCCAGTTCAGTGTTATGACCTTGCGAGCCCGGTATGTACGCCGCAACCGGCTGATATCCCGCGTGCTTTTCCCGCGCCAATGTCTCGGCAAGATGGGCAACGGCGCTCGGTCCGCCTAGCAACAGGAGCCGAGACATTCGCCGTCCGTTTTGCCTATGGACACCGAGATGCTGCCGCAAGAGCCAACGGGCCAGGAGCAGTCCAATCAACCCGGCAGGCAGTGCAATTCCGACGTATCCGCGAGCAGTTTCAAGCCGAAACACATAGGAAAACATTGCAATGAGCCCAAAGAGCCAAAGCGATGCGGCGGCCACGCGTTTGTACTCATCTGGTCCGGAACCCAGGATTCTGCTCTGCCGCGTGCTCCACGCTTCCAGCATGAACCACCATGCGACCGTCAGAAACACGGAAAGCCAGAAGTAGCTGAAATCTCCGGTTCCCGCCAAACTCGAATCCAGACCGAACCGGATGATGTAGGCCCCGATTACGGCCCACATGATGACCAACGCATCGACTATCCGAAGCGTGCGTGAAGTTCGTACGCGCCAATCAGCCCTAGTTTCCACCAAGTTCATCCCCCATCCCCCCAATTGCGTTGCTGTCCGAGTCGTCGGAGGAGCCCTTGCCAACCATACATATAGCGCCGGGCCGGCAGGAATCTTTTGGCGGTAATTTGCCCTCGCTTGCCCGGATCGGCGTCACACATGACCGGAACACGATGGGCAAGACCGAGTATCAGCCTGGAATCCGCAGTCGTAGCAGTACGACCCAAAACGGACTTGTCCAAAAGGGATGATAATCTCGGCCTTGTACTAGGCGGAGCCTATCGGTAAGCCATCAATGGGGGCATGAGTATGGTGAAATCTGTCGCTATCATCGGAACCCGCGGGTATCCGAGCTACTACGGCGGTTTTGAAACGGCGGTTCGTAAACTCGCGCCGTATCTGGCACAACGAGGTTGGGATGTGACCGTCTACGGTCGTCCAGGTATCAAGTCGGATGACCCAGACCGCGACCTGCGCGTTAAGGTGATCGAGACGCCTGGTCTTGAAAATAAGTCTTTGAGTACTCTCAGTTTTGGGCTCTCGTCTTGCCTACACGCAATGTGGTCCCGTCCGAACGTGGCGCTGATCATGAATGTTGCTAACGGATTTTGGCTTCCACTCTTGGCCTTGAGGGGAATTCCCACCGTTGTTAACGTCGACGGAATTGAATGGGAACGGGCAAAATGGGGCCGGCTTGCCAAGACCATCTTCCGTCTTGGAGCCCGGATGACAGCAAGGTTCGGCACCGTGCTGGTGGCAGACTCGATCGAGATACAGCGACGATGGATGTCAGAATTCGCTCGAGAGAGCATCTACATCCCGTACGGCGGGGAAGCTCTCACGGACGCAAATGCCGTTGAGTCTCCTCTTAGTCGACGACGCTACGTGCTTGCCGTGGCACGATTCGTCCCTGAGAACACCATCCCCGAATTCCTCGAGGCGGCGAAACGACTGGCCGCTGACTATGACGTAGTCATAGTAGGTTCAGCTGGCTACGGTGGGACCCTCGATGAAGCTGCCCGATCACTTGCTGCGGAATTTTCCAGCGTGCATTGGCTGGGCCACATCGCAGACGACAGCCGACTTCTGTCTTTGTGGACGCACTGCGGGGCCTATTTTCATGGGCACAGCGTAGGCGGAACAAACCCAGCCTTAGTGCAGGCGATGGCCAACGGGGCTCCTATAGTTGCTCGAGACACGGTTTACAACCGTGAGGTTCTGGTCGACGCTGCCCAATTCTGCAGCCCCGATCCTGAAGCCATTGAGCATGCCATCCGCCGAGTTATGGACTCGGCAGTTCTTCAGAATGAACTGTCCGAAGCAGCGAAAGCACGGCTGCAAGAGGGCTACACCTGGGAATCTGTCTGCAGCAAGTATGAAACCGCCATCCTCGAACAGATTCAGTCGACGGATCAATCTGGAAGCCTAGTATCGTGAACCTTCTCCGATTTAGAGGGCTTTCCACCGGCGATAATGTTTTGGCTTCTTCGCAGATGGCCTTTCGAACATTCCGGATGCTTCTTCGGGGTGCTCCGCTGAAACCCTGGCTCAAGAACTCTCGGGGACCGCTCTTTGTTGGGCGTGGAGCTCGATTAATGAACCCTCAAATGATCTCGCATCAAGGACGACTCGTTGTCGAAGATTTTGCCGAGGTTCAAGGCCTCACAAAATACGGCCTGAACTTCGGCAGCGATGTGTCGATTGGCCGGGGCTGCATGATTCGCCCGACGAGCTACTACGGCGGCGAAGTTGGGGTTGGCCTATGGGTCGGCGATCGCACCAGCTTTGGGGCAGGATGCTTCATTGGGTGTTCGGGAGAAATTCGAATCGGCAATGACGTCATGCTCGGTCCGGGCGTCAGACTCTTTTCTGAGAATCATGTTTTTGGGGACACAGAGCGAACGATAAAGGCTCAGGGTGTCGTGCGTGAATCCTTGTCGATCGGGGACAACGTATGGATCGGAAGCGGCGCAACAGTCACGGCGGGAGTCACTGTAGGTTCAGGTGTAGTAGTAGCCGCTGGCAGCGTAGTGACGCGAGACGTTCCTGACAACGCGATCGTGGCTGGTGTCCCCGCGAAAGTGTTGAGGTCGCGGTGAGCGGGCAACAACGTAGCCGACAACGGCGCGTGATATTTCTCCACTCGAGCAACGAGATGTACGGTGCGGATAAGATCCTTTTAGAGGTCATCAGCTCCCTCCCCGTAGAGGACCGGAACAAAACACTGGTCTGCCTACCTGACGATTTGCCCGAGGCACATAACGGACTCGGCATCGAATTGGACATTCGGGGAATCGAAAACATCTCTGGTCCACTGGTTGTTATCCGGCGACGCTATCTATCATTGTCAGGCCTCCTGCCGCTATTGAGGCGTATCTTTATGACATATAGGCTACTTTTGGCAGAACGACCTGAAGTGGTCTACTGTACGACGTCGGCGATGATCTTTTGCATTCCTCTAGCGCGGCTTGCAGGGATAAAAACTGTGGTGCTCCATGTTCAGGAAATTTGGTCGCCGCGCGAAGGACCCGTAATGGGATTATTCGCACGCCTAGCCGACCGGATCATTTGCATCTCAAACGCCGCTCTCGAATCACTTCCTCGTCGTCTGCAATCTCGCTCGATTCTGCTTGTCAACGCCCATCGCGAGACCGATAATCCACCCATGCCGCTAGCTCCCGATTCTCGGGAACTTGAATTTGTAGTCGCGAGCCGATGGAACTCCTGGAAGGGTCACGCTACATTGCTGCAGGCTTGGGACCAGGACCATAGCCCCGGCGATCTGGTGATACTCGGCGGATCCCCGGCAATGGGTACTGGAGTCGACGTGCCAGCTCTGGTCGCATCTGTCAAACACTCCGATCGGATCTCCATTGTTGGCGAGGTTCCGGACATAGTCCCTTACCTTGATTCCGCAGATTTCCTCATCCTTCCTTCCGACCGGCCCGAACCTTTCGGCCTAGTGGTCTTGGAAGCTTTCGCGCGAGGACGCGCTGTTGTCGCTAGTAATGCCGGTGGTGCGAAGGATGTTGTCACAAACGGTCACGACGGTATCTTGTTCCAAATGGGGAATGCTGAGGAACTCGCTTCGAAACTACGGTCTCTTAGCCGACGGGATGCTGAACGAATGGGTGCTAATGCACGGGTGACCTATGAAGAGTCCTTTTCGATAGCCCGCTACGGCGAACGGTTTCGAGAAATTTGGCGATCCGTTAGCAACCATAGCCCCGGGAGAGAAAATGCCAACGGCTAACATCGTCTATTGGTACGGTAGCTCCGAAATGCCGCGGGACGGCGGCGGTCTGCGGGCTCTCGCCTGGCAAGACGCGTTAACCGCGCTTGGATTCAATACGACGGTTCATCCGCTCCGTGCCACAGCGACCGATGCGAAGGCCCAGACTCCTCTCCGGACGTTGAAGAAGAAACTCATCCCAATGCCCCTCACCGGTGCTTTACCTTCCATGATGCCGGCGGATCTGAATGTTGTGACTGTACCGTCGGTCTTTGATTCAGCCGCAAGGATCCTTCCGCGGGAATCACTAATCTTCGATTGGATGGATCTGTGGAGCGTGAACGCGCGAACCATGGGACGTGCGTCGATCATGTCTCGCCCCGGCGGAATTTGTCAGAGCTTGTTCTGGGAAATTCAACAACGCCGCTTAGTTAGGTCTCCGATCGCCAACGTTTTTGCGGGCTTTGCCGATACTCGACTGACGGATTCGGCGGGGGTCTCAACTGGACATTGGATCCCGACTCCAATTACGCCCGTGTCGTTCAGCGCGCAGGGTGAACGGAAGACACTGCGGACGGTGGGATTCATTGGAAACTTCGACTATCCGCCAAACGTCATGTCCCTCCGAAAATTTTTTAGGGACTTTGCTGGCGAATTTATCCAGAAGGGTATTGCGATCAAGGTTGCGGGCTTCGGTTCCGAGGTCGTAAAGGGCTGGGGGATTCCTGTTGAAGTGCTCGGACGAGTCGACTCGCTCGGTGACTTCTACCGACAAATAGATGCCGCGATCGTCCCCATTGATCACGGTGGTGGGATTAAAGCAAAGGCTGTCGAGGCTATGGCATATGGTGTGCCTGTTTTGGGGACGGCCCACGTTGCCAATGGGTTCAGCCCACGGTGGAGCTCGTTTATCGGGCGAATCGAGGATCTACTGCAACAGCCACCCCAACTTCCTGCGGTTCCCTCAACCGAGGATTTTGAGCTCCAGTTCAGTCAGCGAGCATTTACCGAGTCCGTTCGCGCTATGTTGACGAACATTCGATCCATCACCGCCTCGTCGACGCTTTGAGAGGACCTAATGCGTTTGTATCTTCAGGGGTTTAAGCTTTGGGTTGGTTTTGTGGTCGGCCGGGTGCCCTGGCACAGATTCCGACTTTTTATGTATCGGAATGTCTTTGGGTTGAAAATCGGCACTAATTCGTCGGTACACTGGAGATTAGCATTTTTTGCTCCCCAAGGAATCTCTATAGACAGAAATACGATTGTAGGAAATGACTGCTTTCTGGATGGCAGGCTTGGCCTGAGTATTGGAAGCAATGTCAATATCGGAGGTCACGTTCAAATTTTTACGGTTGGACACGATCCGCAGAGCCAAGATTTTGGCACTAAAGGCGGTCCGGTCCATATCGGGAATAGGGCGTACGTGGCTTCGCGTGCCACGATTCTGCCCGCCGTAACCGTCGGCGAGGGGGCCGTCGTGGCAGCGGGGGCCGTCGTATCGAAAGACGTTGCGCCTTTCACGATCGTGGCTGGCGTTCCAGCGAGGGTTATCGGTAGCAGAAGCCGCGACTTGGAATACGACCTCAATTTCCACATGCCTTTCCAGTAGAGGCCAAATGCCTGCGTTCGCTGACAGTTAGGGAGACATCTTGTCCAAACGCGTACTAGTCCTGTGGGCTGACGACAGTTCCAGCAATCTCGGCGTCAGGGCGTTAAGTCAAGGCGCTCTTTCCCTTGCTCAACAAGCTTGGGGGCCCGATACAGAAGTCGACTTCCAGAGTTTCGATTTCGGTCCGCTCGGTACGCAACTCTCTGGCAAAGTGGTGCTGAAAGGAACCTTGACCGGTAGCAAAGTCTTGAGGAATCGCATGGCGAAGTACGATGCCGTAATAGACACTGGTGCAGGAGACAGCTTTACAGACATCTATGGCTTGAAGCGAATGGCCATCATGTTTTACACGCGACATGTTGCCCAAGCTGCTGGCGTGCCGGTCATCCTTTCCCCTCAAACTATCGGTCCTTTCAATTCAGTACTAGGACGCCTAGCTGCCCGCCGCACACTGAAGCGTGCGAAAACGGTTTTTGTACGTGACAGCACGAGTCTGGACTATGCGCGGCGCCTTGGCTACGAGCCAGATTGTCTTTCCACTGATGTCGTATTTGCATTACCCCAACCTAATTCCAGTGGGTCAGATAGAGCGGATATTGTGCTCAATGTGTCTGGACTTCTGTGGAACACGGACGCTCACGGCTCAAGGCTCCGGTATCGGGAAATGACGAGAGATCTTATTAGAAGACTCATCGCCGCGGATCGCGAGATTACATTGATGCCTCATGTTATTGATAATCCTTCCCTCGATAATGATATGACCGCAGTGAAGGAACTCGTGGCAGAATTTGGCGACAAGGTCGCCGTTTTCGTGCCCGCCGGTTTGGATGACGTCAGGGCATTTGTTGCCGATAGTCAAGTAGTAATCGGCGCCAGAATGCATGCTTGCTTGAATGCCTTGTCTGTCGGAACCCCGGCCATTCCTTTGGCGTACTCTCGGAAATTTGCCCCCCTGTTGTCCGACATTGGCTGGGTGCACACGATTGACCTAAAAGAAGAGGACATCGTCGATCGGGTCGTGAAACTGTTGGATCTCTCGAGTCTGCCGTCAGAGGCTGCTCATGTTAAGGAGAGCGCGGAATACCGTCTCCAAAGAGCTGTAAACCATCTCGCCAGGAGCGCACGTACATGAGGGCGGAGAACCAATTGGGATTCGACCGAACTCTGGAATCGGTTGTGCGTTCCGGAAACTGCTCCGGTTGCGGCGCTTGTGCGCTTATCGATCCTGGAATCAGCATGGTGCTTGATGGGGCGGGCTTCAATCGGCCGGTCCGGCGCCTGCCGCTATCAAAAAAGGATGACCGCCAGATGACCGACGAGCTCGAGGCAAGTTGCCCTGGCATCGTGGTGAGGCGTCCGGTACCAGAGGAGATATCCGGCGGGGAACATCACTTTGATCCTGCCCTCGGGCACGCAATTTCTTCGTGGCAAGCGTGGGCGACCGACGCAGAGACGCGTTTTCGGGGGAGCAGTGGTGGAGTCCTCACAGCCTTAGCCGAATGGTTGGTTGAATCGGGCCATTCTGCAAGGGTGATCGGGGCTGCTGCCGATACAAACGAGCCGCGGCGCACGGTCGCCGTGCAATTAGGACGGAAGTCCGATTTTCTTCGACAGGCAGGTTCACGGTACGCCCCTGTCTCGGTCGCCGCTGAAGGTTATTCGTTGTCTCCTGATTCTGTTTTTGTGGGCAAGCCTTGTGAAGTTGCTGCGCTGAGGCAAATTGGCGAATTTCGGGGAATTGAAGATCGTCCTTTGCTCATGTCGTTTTTCTGTGCCGGGGTGCCAAGCCAGTTGGCCACCGATCGCCTGCTTTCGGAACTGGGGATTCCTGCGGGCTCTCCCCTTAGAACGCTGCGCTACCGTGGACACGGGTGGCCAGGTGAGTTTTATGCCGAGACGATGGATGGTGTCCGCGGATCTACGACTTACGACGCGTCGTGGGGTAAGCAGCTCGGCCCGTCAATGCAGTGGCGCTGCAAGATTTGTCCTGATGGTGTCGGTGAGAGCGCCGACATTGTAGCTGGCGACTACTGGAAGACGGATGATCGTGGATATCCCGAGTTCACAGACAGCAGCGGGGTAAGTGCCCTGATCGCGCGAACTAAACGTGGCCATCAAACAATCATCGCGGCCGTTGAGGCAGGTATCATTCAGGCTGATCCGTTGGACCTGCGCCAGATATGTTCCATTCAACCGTATCAAGTTGAACGAAGGGCAACTTTGGGAGCGCGGTTGCTTGGACGCCGCCTGGCAGGCTGGAGAATACCGAGGTACGTAGGCTTCCACCTCTTGAGGCTTGCATCTGAGAGCCCGATTCGCTCGGCGCGTTACGCCTATGGATCGCTTAGAAGGTCATGGCTTGAGAGATTTCGTACGTGATTATGGCAGCCGCAATCGAATGGGAGGCCTTTTGAGATGAGGGCACTCTTGCATCTAGCAGGAAACATCGCTCCGCTCATCGCGGGACTGGTAACTGCTCCCTTGACTGCGCGCGCGCTGGGCCCCGAGGCTAGGGGCGAACTCGCGATCGTGATGCTCTCATCAATCTTCGTCGGATTGGTCGGAGCTTTCGGTCTTGGGCTGCTTGCCCGTCAGGCTGTTGCGGCAGACTTAGGCCAAGCTCACGGCTGGAGTCGCAGAGGCCGGCAACTGATGTTGTATTCAGTGGTTGCGGCAGTTGTAATTGGTGTTGGGCTGGGTCAAATCCTCAACCTGGATCTTCCGGAACGGATGGCAACGGCTGTTTTTTTGGCTCTAGCGGGAATGAGTGCCAGTAAGTCGATAGACGCAAATATCCTTATCGTTGCTGGTCTCACTAAAAATTTTGGTATCGCAAACCTAGCGGCATCTGGAGCGGTATGCTTCGGCATTGTTATCGCCTATTTCTCCGGTACGTTGCAGCTTTGGTTGGTTCTAGCATTCAACGCAGGATCACTTTTGGTGCAAATGACCCTGATCGTCCTGCCTCGAAGGAGGCTCCTCAAGGGAATAGACGAAGGGGTGTTCAAACCTGAGAGGTTGAGATCACTCCTCCATCGGGCATGGCGGGCGTGGCGCTCACAGGTGGTCGAGGCTTCGCTGTTGAGAGTGGACAGCATGATGTTTATTACGCAGGCGACGGTACAGACCGTCGGGTACTATTCCGTTGTCGCGCTGATTCCGCAGACGGCATATCAAACGTTCCAGACCATAATTCAGTACTCATACGCAACCGCGCCGAAGACCGGAATACGGCAAAGGACGTGGCTGACTTGGCAGATTTGCATGCTGGCCAGTGTTCCCATTGTCACGGCGGGCGCCTTAGGTGCCGTCGTCTTGGTTCCTATGCTCTTCGGGCCGGCCTTTGGGCCCTCCCTAGATTTGCTTTTGCCTGCATGTTCAGTGACTATCGGCTTGGCGGCACTGGCACCGGTGCTGCAGCATTTTGCTGTCTCGCCGACCGGCGATAGCTGGTTCCCCTGCACGATGATCGTCCTGATTGCAACCTGTTGGTGGCTCGGGAAGCAGACGAACCCGTCGCTTGCGGTAACAGTCATGGGAGGCGTTTTTGTCCTTGTGGGGGGACTCTACGTTTATTGGTTGGTTGGCCCCAGGATCCTTCGATTTTCTATCGGGTCCTGGGCGGTTTTGTATGGACGATAGGAGCGTGATGGCGAGTCGTTCGTTTCGATTCCTTCAGAGCGGTCCCGGTTTGGCCCTCGTACTTAAGGCGAGGTATCGGAGACGACAGGTGGCCGAGGGCTAGTCCAGCCAAAAGAATCCAGATCGATCCAAGTCCTACCCAAGCGTGGAGGGCAAGGTAAAATCCGGATGCAGTGATAATCACCGCTGCTTGGCCGAAGGGATTCGAGAGGGAGCGAGCCCGAACCTGGATAAACAAGATTCCCACGAAACCGCAAAGCCCCATCCAACCAAAATCGAACATGGCCAGGGCTAGCTCTGAATCGACGGTCCTGGAGATATCCAGCACGCCAAAATAGCTTGGCAAGAGATAGATTCCCTCGGGCAAGCCAGGAATACCCCAACCCCAAGGCTGTTCGACTAGCGAACGGGCGGCAAACGTATAGAGGGCTGCGCGGTATTCAGTGCTGGCGTCCAAGGCACTGACGCTTGAGAGCTCGCTCATCCCGTCACCGAGGATGATTGAAAGGAATGCCACGCCCCCGCCAACGAACCCAACAAATTTGGCAATGCGCGCCGCCGCCGGCGTCAAGAAATTGACTTTCGAAGCCGCCCTTATGACAAACCAGGCCGCAAGAATAGTCAAGGCCCCGCGGCTGTTGGTCGAGAGCACGCCTCCGACGAGTATGGCGTAGGACGCACACCTAGCGCCGAAGGATTTGAATACGACAGGGATAAACGGCACAGAGGCTGCAATGAGGACCGACAGCACAAGTGGATGCTCAGAAAAGACAACGCTTCGCAATGCCCCATCTCGGACAAGTCGGTCGGCGGTGTCGTACCCGCCCGCGACAAGGAACGTGCCCCGAATACGTTCAAATGCTGCAAGCAGGGCCATGCCGAGGCTGACGCATACATAAATAGCCAAGAATGAGCGGGCCTTGTCAGCCTTGGAAACGAAGTAGCCGGCGATAAACATTGCCGGGTATAACAAGGTGTATCTAAAAAGCGGGTCGGCTTCCGATTGAGCAATAAAAACTTGACCAATTCCAAAGCCCGCACCGCCCAGAACAGCAAGCCCTATCAGCAGGGCCTTCTCTCTGGCGCTAGTGTGCACGCGTTTGGTGCCCACGAGATACCCGATCATGGCTAGTACCAAGACCAGCATCACAACCTTCACCGGCAAAACCAGCTGCAAGTACCCGGCGCTATAAGCGAAAACTATGAGACCAACCGCGCAGCAACGGAAAAACCAGTCGCGTAGCCAAACTACGAGGATCAGGGCGACCGCTGCAACGCCTAGTCCTATCGGGAGTATTTCGTTCATCGGGCCCCTGGGCTCCCTTACTCGTGGACGGGCGGAGAAGAGTCGCCAGGGGCTCGCCCAGGTGCCGGCATCGTCATGGCGATGCGCTTGGCCTCCCTAACTGCCCCCCTGCTTTCTTGCGCTTTACTACGAACCTCTTTGGATGGATGTACCGACATCAGCCACTGGCGCCCTCGCACTTCGGCGATTATCACTAGACGCTTCCAAGGACTCATGTATCGGAGCGCCAGCAGAATGCGGTTTCTTATCGCTAATCGTCGACTAGGACCGTTTGCGGTCTGCTCAACAACTGCGTCAAGATTCACGAGAACTGGAATTCCGGCAGCGTCGCAGCGTAATCCGAGAGCGACATCCTCCATGTACATGAAGAATTCTTCAGGAACGCCCCCCAAAGTAGCCCAGGTTCCTGTATCCATGATGAACGTGGCGCCGTCAACCCAATCAACTTTGCGTACACCCGACCTCGACGGCGACCTATCGTGCTTCGGATAAAAAAACGGCAACCGCAATTGTCCGCCATTTGACCACGTGACTTGCTGACCCTTTTCATGGGTGATTAGTTTAGGCCCGACGAGGTGGCCCCTAGGATAAGCAGCTGCTGTTTTCAGAAGCTCCTCCAGGGAGTCGCCCCGAAATACCGCCTCGTGCGTGCAGACCAGAACCTCCGTTACGTCTGGCAGCTTTGACGAAATGTATTTGAATCCGTGATTCACACCTCCGGCATAACCCCTATTGATACCATCGTCCAAAATTGTGCCAAATCCTTCAAAATGGCCATCGGTCAGACTTGACGAATTATCAACAATAAATATTAGTCTTGGATCAATCTTTTGGCTAAGGCTCGCAAGTGTAATCTTCAATGTTTCGGGACTCTGGTAGTGCACTACAACTGCAGCGAGGGAATCACTCGATTTTGTCATTTCATTCCATTCTCGGGCCAAGGTCGACAACAGCCGCAAGAGCCTCTTCGGGGGTCAATGACCAGAACTTACTTGCGAGAATCTCTTCCTGGGTAATATCCGGGAATCGATTTCGAAGAACTTTGGCTGGATTTCCCGCGGCCACAGCAAAATCAGGAATGTCGCGCGTGACGACGCTACCAGCGCCTATAGCGGCGCCAATCCCAATTCGGCGACAGCCGGGAAGGATCGTAACGTTTGCTCCGATCCACGAATCGTGACCTATCCAGCATGGACTGCGCTCTACATCCTTGTCTGCTGCGACCAGGCCCAGACTGGGGTTGTAGAACAAAGGGTGCAACGCCGGATAGTCCATCGGGTGGGCTGCGCCGAAGCGCCTGACGTTGGGCCCGATTGAGACGTAATCGCCTATTTCAGTGTTCGTATCGCAATTACCAATGCTAAGAAGCGAACCGTAACTGAAGCGGCCCACCGTTATCCCGTGGTGGTCAAGTAGGATCTTCCTCAGCGTCAACGAATACATGTCGCCACCTTCGATCGAAATGATCTTGGCGAGTATCCGGCGACGGAGCGGCGCGTGTAGGTAGATGCGTAGGAAAAGTTTGCCGATCAACGATTGCTTCATTGCTGGCATTGTCTATTTCCTTCCTGCTTAGCCATTGTCGAGAGGTGCATGGTTGCATGAAGGTCCCGCATATGGGCTAGTGCCTGTTGGCTGGAAAAACTCGCGCAGGCCGTTCCTCGGGAAGAGTCTCCTGGAAGAGATCGTTAGAGGTTCTGGACTCAGGCTGGGTTTCGTCGAAATTGCTTGAATTTCCAGACTTCAGGGCATCATGGCGGTAGTACGTGTAAGAGTACGCGTCTGGACCCTTCACTGGGAGTCGATTCAGGACCACCCCTAAGACTGTAGACCCGACCATTTCGAGCGCTCCGAGGGACTTAACCAGATCCTGCTGACGAGTCTTTTGAGAACCAACGACAACAACAACGCCTCCAACGTGCTGTGACAGCACCGCCGCGTCTGTAACCGGCAAAAGGGGAGGCGCATCTATGATCACTGTGTCGAAGGTGAGCTCCAGCTGAGCGATTAGGTGCTTCATCTCCTGAGAGCCAAGCAATTCGCTAGGGTTTGGGGGAATTTGCCCAGAAGTGAGCACATAAAGCTGATCCTCACCCCACCGTTGAAGTAGATCGCCGACTTCTTCAATCCCAAGAAGCGCAGTGGTGAGGCCAGCATTTCGATCCATGCCGAGATACTCATTAATCATCGGTCGGCGAAGGTCTGCATCAACAAGGCACACGGTCTGTCCGGCCTGGGCCAATGCAATTGCGAGATTGGTCGCGGTTGTACTCTTTCCTTCGCCTGGGAGCGAAGATGTAATAAGGACTGTTTTTGCGCGGCCTGACACATTTGCAAACTGTAGATTCGTCCGCAACTGGCGGAAGGATTCGGCTCTTGGACTCTGGGCCGCGGCCTGTGTAAGAAGTGGTTTTTTGGTTGCGTCTTGGTCGAAGGCGATGCCTCCGAGAAGCGGCGCGTCCGTGACGTGGCGAAGGTCGGCTTCCCCCCTCACTCGACTGTCCAGAGTCGTTCTGAGCACGGCAGCGGCGATTCCTAGTCCTAGACCAATAGCTAGGCCGATCAGGAGGTTTAGGCGAGTGTTCGGAGAAGAGGGGGCGGTGGGGGCTACTGCCGGTTTGATTATGGACAAGGCGACTGGGGAAGTTCCTCCAGTCTTCGGCCGTTCCAGCGTATCAACCGCTCGAACAAGACTGTTGCCGACAGCCTGCGCAATTGCGGCCGCTTGGACCGGCGAGTTATCCGTAACGGAAATATTGATCAGTACCGTGTTGACCTCGGAACTAGCCTTCACGTGCGTGGCTAGTTCTTCCGCGGTCATCGAAAGACCAAGCGAATCGATCGCAGGCTGAAGTACTACAGGTGATCCAACGGTTTTGACGTAAGACTGAACGCGGGCTTGGCTGAAGGTGTTGCCCTGTTGGAGCTCCAACACCGATCCGGAGCTTTGGATCGCCACGAATAGCTGTGTATCGGATGTGTAGATTGGTTGAGTCAGGATCGATGCAGCTCCGCCAACTAGTATGCCCGCCAACGATGTGGCTGCGATCAAGATCCAATTGCGGCGCAGAACCCGCAAATAGTCGCGTAAATCCAAACCGGTCCCCCTTAGGTCGATTGCTGGCGATGGCAGTTATGACGCCGGTCTATCCAAGTACTGCGCTCTGGCCCGCCAAGGTTATCCTACCGGTCGGCGCATACCGCGGTCCCAAATCTGTGAAAGATACGGACCTGATTTGCATCCTAGGGAAGATTATGGTGTCAAGGCTCGGAGATTTGTGTGCTGGTACCTACAACATCACGGCCGGATTTGCCTGGAGTTGAAGTCTAAGAACCGAGTTCCGAGCGACAGGTTCTAGGTGCAAAGTGCGGTCATCGAGGAGCGGTTCTTACATGTGTCGTAACTTGACCGATACTTACACGGGGGACATTCAGGAACATCAAAAGTGGAGGACGCTTTGCCTTACGTGGACATCAATCCATATCGAAAGACCACCCGGAAACGGTTCAAGTTCGGCGGTTTGATCGTCTTGCTGTTGGTCACGGCTGCAGTGGTCTACCTGGCATTGTCCCGGTAGCACAATGTCCCTCGAAGACTACGCCGAAGGACTGGCAACCATGTTGGGCGCGCTGGGTATCGTCGGAGCAGGCGGTACGCTGATCCTCGCCCTGCGGATGCGGGGAAATACGAAGAGTAGTCCCCATGTTTGCTGCGCCCCCGGGATGACGTGCGTTTGTCCAACAAAATAGGTGGCGGTACCGAAAGACGCGGACCTAAGATCCCAGCGGCCGCCCCAAACACTCAGGCCCTACCGCGTATCCAGATCCTCAAACACCAGGAACGTCTGAGTGTCCTGCACACCGGGCATTGACTGCAATTGGTCGAAAATGACCCTGCGCAGGTGAATATTGTCGGTGGCGCGGACCAACAGGATGACGTCGAAGTCGCCGCCCACCAGCGCAATGTGTTGCACCTCCGGAATGAGCCGAAGCTCTTCACGGAGCTCGCGCCAGGAATGCTGCTGCACCTTGAGCGTGACGTAGGCCGATGACTTCAAGCCGGCCTTGATAGGATCCACCAGTGCGGTGAACTTGGTGAGCACGCCTTCCCCCGTCAGCCGAGAGATTCTCGAGTACGCATGCGCGCGACTGATGTGGACATTCTCCGCCACCTGCGTCACCGACATCCGGCCATCCCGCGTCAGCTCGGCAATGATGTCCCTGTCCACTTGGTCAAGTGGAACTTCCGCTTGGTCGGTTTCGACCTCCGCCATCGCATCTCCAATTCGTCCACAGTGTGGGCCCGTTAGCCAGCTCACATTTGCGATTTGTCTTCCAGACTAGAGCTTTTCCGCAAGCTTTTCCACGATTTTGCCCAGCGCTGGATACGAAACTTCTCCAGGGAACATACTGGTGACAAATAGTGGATACAGAAGGACGGACCAATGACGATCTCCGCGGACCATGAGGCCCAGGGGCTGGCTGACGCTCGGCCGGACGACACCGAAGCCAACGACCAAGCTTCCGAAGTGCGGCGCAAGTTCGGAATCAGCGTGGAAGACTATATGCTGCCTGCCCGCCATCAGATCCAGATGGTCGATCCTTCTGGCGTGCTCAAGCCCGAAGTTGAACAGGGCACGGAACCCGGTCACGAATATCCCATCCCTGGAGATACCGAACTCATGGCGGCTTACGAACAGCTCGTCGTCGGGCGTCGCGTCAATGATCAGAACTCCGCCCTCGTCCGTCAGGGCCGCATGGCCGTTTACCCGTCCAGCCACGGCCAGGAGGCTTGCCAGGTAGCGGCTGCTCTGTGCCTCCGCGAAGGCGACTGGCTGTTCCCCACCTACCGCGACGCTGTGGCGGTCATGTCCCGCGGAGTGGACCCGGTGGAGACCATGACGATCTTCCGTGGCGATTGGCACGGCGGCTACGACCCCACCAAGCACAAGGTCGGTATTCAGTGCACGCCGCTGACCACCCAACTGCTGCACGCAGTCGGAGTTGCCCATGCCGCCAAACTTCGCGGCGAAGACACCGTGGTGTTGGCAATGTGCGGCGACGGTGCCACGAGCGAAGGGGACTTCCACGAAGCCCTCAATTTCGCCGCCGTCTTCCACCTGCCTGTCATCTTCTTCGTACAGAACAACAAGTACGCGATCTCTGTGCCTCTGAGCCAACAGTCCGTGGCACCGTCGCTGGCGCACAAGGCCGTCGGTTACGGCATGGCCGGTGAGCGCGTTGACGGCAATGATCTGGTCGCGCTGCTTGCCGTTCTGGACCGGGCAGTGAAACTGGCCCGTGAAGGCTCCGGCCCGCTCCTGATCGAGGCCCACACCTACCGCATGCAGGCCCACACCAACGCTGACGACGCCACCCGCTACCGGCAGGACAGCGAAGTGGCCGAGTGGACTGCCAAGGACCCCATCAGCCGCATGACGTCTTATCTCACCGGCCGAGGACTCCTCGACGACGACGGCTCGACACGAATCGCGGCAAAGGCTGAAGCCGTTGCGTCGCAGCTTCGCGAAGGCTTGGGGGAGGACGTCCCGGTAGATCCGCAGAACCTCTTCCGCTACGTCTTCTCCACACCCACTCCGCAACTGAAGGAGCAGTCCGCCCTGCTCGCCGACGAACTCGCCCGTGAGGCATCCAGCCAGAAGGAGGCAGGCAAAAAATGAGCCCCGCCGTCACCACATCCTCTGAGGCCACCGAGCACGCCGCAACCGGTGACGTCAGCTCTGCCACCGCCAGTGCGGCAGCCAGCGCAGCCGCAGTCGCCGAAGCCTCCGGTCCGCAGACCATCACCATGGCCAAGGCTCTCAACACCGCGATGGCGGACGCCATGGAGGCCGATTCTTCCGTCCTGGTATTCGGTGAAGACGTTGGTCGCCTCGGTGGCGTCTTCCGGATCACCGATGGCCTCATGGCCAAATTCGGAGAGCAACGGTGCTTCGATACCCCGTTGGCCGAGTCCGGCATCGTGGGCATGGCAGTAGGTATGGCCATGAATGGAATGCGGCCCGTAATTGAGATGCAGTTCGACGCCTTCGCATACCCGGCCTTCGAACAGATAGTCAGCCACGTCGCCAAGATGCACAACCGAACCAAGGGCGCCGTCAAGCTTCCCATGGTCATCCGCGTCCCGTATGCCGGCGGGATCGGCGGCGTAGAGCACCACTGCGACTCGTCCGAGTCCTACTACGCCCACACCGCCGGCCTAAAGGTCTACACGCCGGCGACCGTGGCGGACGGCTACCGCATGCTCCGCGAGGCCATCGATTCCGATGATCCCGTCATGTTCATGGAACCCAAGAAGCTCTACTGGTCCAAAGACCAGGTGGACCTGGGCGCCCTGCGCGCTGAACACTCCTCGAACGCTGCGACAGGATCCAGCAGCGAGGGCCGCGCCGCCGTCGCGCGTCCCGGCACGGATGCAACGCTCATCGCCTACGGACCCTCGGTCCCAACGGCGCTCGCCGCCGCGGCCGCTGCTGCGGAAGAGGGTCGCAGCCTTGAAGTGATTGATGTCCGTTCGATCGTGCCCTTCGACGACGAAACCGTCTGCGCATCGGTGCGCAAGACCGGGCGAGCTGTTGTCATCGCCGAGGCTCACGGATTCGCCTCCGTATCCTCTGAAATCGTGGCCCGGGTGCAGGAGCGCTGTTTCCACTACCTGGCCGCGCCCATCCGCCGCGTGACCGGCTTCGACGTCCCGTACCCGGCTCCGAAGCTGGAGCACTATTACTTGCCGAGCGTCGACCGCATCCTCGACGCCGTTGACGACCTTCAATGGGAGAACTGACCATGAGCACAGAAATGCAGGTGTTCCTGCTTCCGGACCTGGGCGAGGGCCTCACCGAGGCTGAACTTGTCAACTGGCTTGTGGCCGTGGGCGACGAGATCCGTGTGGATCAGCCGATCGCCGAGGTTGAGACCGCCAAGTCCATGGTGGAGGTGCCCTCGCCGTACGCAGGCATCGTTGCCGTGCTGCACGGCGAGGCCGGTCAGACGCTCGATGTCGGGAAACCTCTGATCTCGGTGGCTCCCATTGGTGCTTCGGTTGCTGCTGAGCCTGTGCGTGCGCCTATGGAAGAAGAGGTTCCCGAGGCGCCCGCGGTGGTCGCAGCTGCAGAGACCTACCGGACCGAAGAGAAAGCCGGATCCGGAAATGTTCTCATCGGCTACGGCACATCCGGAGGTGGCGAGGCTCGTCGCACACGGCCGCGGAAGGTGTCTGGTGGTTCTGCCGTTGCCGTGACATCGGAACCCGACTTTGCCGAACTCTCCTTGTCCCGCACGCGGATCCCGGGGAAGCTCTCTGCCGTGATTTCTCCCTTGGTGCGGAAGATGGCCCGGGACCATGGGGTCTCACTGGACGCCGTGCCTGGTTCTGGGGAGAGCGGCCTCATCCTGCGCCGCGATATTGAGGCCGCCATCGGAGGGGCCACGCGCGATACGGCCCCCGTTGAGGTGCCCGCCGTTGTTCAGCCTTCCACCGGAGTCCAGCCGTCCACAGGTGCCCAGGATGCCCGTACCGGCTTGACCGTGGCTTCGCGTACTCCGGTCCGCGGGATAAGGAAGGCTGTTGCGGCGAACATGACCCGCAGCCGGTCCGAGATCCCTGAGGCAACGGTCTGGGTAGACGTGGACGCCACTGCACTTCTTGAGATGCGTGCAGAACTCAAGAAGCGGGATCCGCACGGCGCTCCCGGACTTCTCGCGTTCATCGCTCGTTTTGTCACAGCCGGGCTAAAAAAATTCCCCGAGCTGAACACACGGTTCGTCACCGCGGAGGACACGGCCGGCGGTGACATGCAGGAGATCATCGCTTTCGACGGCATCAACCTTGGCTTCGCCGCTCAGACGGACCGCGGACTCGTGGTTCCGTCGGTCCGCAACGCCCATTTGTTGAATGCCCGCGAACTCGATACCGAAATCCGCCGACTCACCGCCGCCGCACGTGACGGCAAGGCAACACCGACGGAGTTGGCCAGCGGCACCTTCACTCTGAACAACTACGGTGTCTTCGGCGTGGACGGTTCAGCCGCGATCATCAACTACCCCGAGGTCGCAATGCTCGGCGTAGGCCGGATCATCGACAAGCCGTGGGTGGTTGACGGACAGCTCGCCGTCCGCAAGGTAACGGAGCTGACGCTGGCTTTCGATCACCGAGTTTGTGACGGGGAAACGGCTGCCGGATTCCTGAGATATGTTGCGGATGCGATCGAGAACCCGGGGACGGTGCTGGCGGATTTGTAGCCCACATGCGACGGAGGCTGCTCAGAGAATTGCTGGAAGTCGCGCCCGTGTGCCGGATTCACTCAAACTCGACTTGGTCGACTGGTTGGAACGATTACTGGGTCTGATGCGCGGGCATACTAGATAGTGCGACTTAGCAGGTCATGCCGGTCCCCTAGAATCGAACCATGAAACTTTGGGGGAAATCTGCAACGATGCTGGCCATTGCGCTAGTTGTTACTGGATGCAATGGCGCGCCCAAGGAGGACCCTAGTGTCCAAGCGAAGGCTGACGCATTCTCAGCCAAGGTGAAGGCAGATATGAAGGCAGAAGCTGATGCTGCATCTGAGGCCAAGATCATCAAGCTTTCATTTCCCAAGGACAGGCCACTGTCGGTCTTTTATGCTGCTGATTCCTTGAGCTATAGCCTCTTCGCCAGCACCGAGGCGAACGGGTACCGTCTCCTTGTGAACGCTGAACTCCGCAAGCACGGACAAATCCTTGAGCAGCGCGCAACCAAGGCCGACCCGCAGGCGTTGTTCAAGGTCGGAAATGTTCAGGACGTCCCGAACTCGGGTGTTGACCTGGCCATCCTTGAACTTGGAACCAACGACATGGGGACCGCTGACGTCGCATCGAGAACCCCTATCGATCAGTTCCACAAGGACTATGTGGCGCTGGTCAATAACGTAAGGCGGTCCGTTGGGGTGCAGATAATCTGCGTTGGCGCATGGGGTGGACGCGGGCAGACCATCACGGACCCTTACGACTTCGAAATCCAGAAGATATGTGAGGCCACCGGCGGCAAATACGTTGATCTGACTGACATTTACGAAATGAAGGACACTTTTGGGCCCAAGGGGACGGCAACATGGCTCGGTCCTTCCGATAATTTCCACCCCAATGACAAAGGCCACCGCGCTATCGCTGACCTGATCCTGGAACGTATCAGGCTCAGCTAACCTCAGCGTCGAATCGGCTGCCAGGTTCCTTCGATATGTCGCCGACTCGCAGACGGTCGCCGTGGATCAGTATTTCAGGCATGAGTTTCAAAAACGTGGTCGTCGCGCCAAACTTTGAAGAGTACTGGCGACGGGTTTAACCTATGAGGCCGAGCGCTATGAGTTTTGTTCGGAGGTCATTGACCAACGCTTGTGTTGTTGCTGCGTCCGAAGCAGGCGCCCCAATCGTGGGACGAACAATCGGAATAGCGCCGAAGAAGGCAAGCTTATTGGTGGCATTTGCCCCCAATTTAGTTCCGCTTGAGGACCCAGTGGTCAGCACTGAACCGTCAGAAAAAGCGAATCCTTTGTGAAGCATCCCGACGGACACCTCAACATAGGAGCCTGACCGCCAAGTGGCGACACCAGGGTCATGGCTGAAGCCAGTCACATAAACAAGATTCGACACGCCGTTTCCTGCCGCCCGGATTCCCGAATGAGGCAGGTTGGTTAGACCGGCACCTGCGTAAAACGTCGGATTAATAAGCGAGCATCCCGGGGGGCCACCAACGATATCAATGTCGGGGTAGAGTCCGTCCGCGCTCTGGCTGTTGGAGGTGAACCTGCACTGGGTCAACGAGAGATTCTTGGCCTCGTTGTAGACACCACATTTGTAGTTTGTGTCAAAGAAGCAATTGGTGAACTGATTCATTCGCCCGAATGGAACGATCCGAGCGCCATTGCCGCCGTTGGAGAATATGTCGCAGCCGAAGAAGTGGTTGGCCCCTTGGTTTAGGAGGATCCCGTCCGCGCCATTCTGGGCGAAAACCGTTTGCACGAAACTATTATCGGTGCCGTCGAGGCGTACTCCGTTGCCTGCGCACCGCCAAAAGTGGCAATCGTTGACGCGGTTTGCGCGTCGGAAGCCTCCGAAGTAGGCTCCGTCGCCGCTAAAGAATCCAACGTAGACTCGCTCAATACTCCAGAAGGAATCGGCGCTGATTTTGGAATCTGCCATGTATATTCCTGAATGCGCATTAGCCTGGAAGGCTCGCGCGCCGTCGAGCATCATGTCGGCTATACGGACATTTCCCACGGGTCCGCCGGCCGAGTCATTGATGAGGCCTGGCGTGGTCATATCCGGCTTCGCGATGAGACGGGTTGTGCGCTGGTAGAACTCATAAGCCCACGCGCCGCGCCCCGCGCCAAGCAGTTGTGTGTTGTTTTTTAACAGCAAGCCCCCAGTGAGATAGCTCCCTCTAGGGAAGAAGACCTGCGTGTAAGAGTCATCATTGACTCCATCAAGTACCTTCTGGATCGCGTCGGTATCATCCGTGCCGTAGAGGTAGGGTGCGTTCGTGACGGTCGTCGAGGCCGGAGTCCCCAAAGTGACGGTGCCTGCACTCACGTAGGCCGCGATGACGGTCATCAACGTGGTGCCATTCGGTCCGGCGCCAACGGCCGCGAAAAACTTTCCAACATCGCTGGCTGCGAAGCCGCCGCCGAAGAAGGTGCTCGAACCGGATGAGATTGAACCTCCCGATGCATTTCGAACCGCGTCACCAACTGCCCCGTGGTCCTTTACGTTCACGATCAGTTCATCCTTGGCCACCATTCGTGTCAGGCTGGCAGCTAGTGAAGTCTGAGTGACATACGTCGTCGACAGATCGCTCGCGCTTGGTCCGGTCGATGCCAGATCGGCGGCAGCTTGGGCAGGGCAAGCCTCGAAGCTTGACGCTGCGAAGGCGCCCGTCATAGCAGTTGCCAGCGCTCCAAGCTTGAATAGGCCGCGGCGTTTGACACTTGCGCCACCCCTCAGCGGCGCACCTCGTTCCTCAGATTCCTTGTACATGACTGATCACAATCCCAGATGGTGTTAATAGGAGACCGTTGACCGACCAGGAAGAGCAGCGCAGGTGGACGGGAGCTTGAAGAAGCCCCGAGGTAGTACGCATTCCTACAGGTAGATCGACATGTCCAAACGCTAAGTGCGCGGGATTCCCCTAACCACAGTAGCTATTACGCCTTTTTTACCTTCCATACTCGCTTTTGCGGGCTGGGCTACGTATTTCATTCGATGCGATTAATCTGAACACTCGCGGCAGGAGCGGCGGAACCACACGCTATTTGCCGAAACTTGGCGTGCGATAGCGCAGCTGCATGGCTGGCCCTCGAAATTGAAAATACGGTCTGACGTGGGAATATGTCGAAAGAGCCGTGTCTGCGGAGATGCCCCGTGCAGGGGTTGGGCTTGTAAGGTTTGAATTTCCTTATGAATCAAGTACTCTACGTTCGGGGTTTTGGTTACTAAGGCGACTTACTAAAATTGCGCAAATCTTATGGAGAGCAACTGGTAATCGCCAGCGAGAACCGGGCGGTCGCGCAATCTCCTTGTGGATGGGACCTCGGCGCTATTATTCGAGTTACTTTATAAACAGGCTGGAGGAATTACTTTCCTTCCAGAGAATGCACTGGAAAATCCTGCGCCCAGCCTGACGTTCCTGTTTGACTCAGCAGTCCGGGTGGATCGCAACCTTGACGAAGGCCGCCGTCTGGTAGAGGTACTGGTATGCCCAGGAATACGTTGGGTCAGTCAAGGAAACCACCGGCACATCCATCCTGTCAGCGACCATATGCAGGTTTCCTGAATAGCAGCGGCTTACGATCACTCGGGCCCTTGTCACGTGGAACTGGGCGGTCAGGACGTCAGCGCTCTTCCAGCCATATTGATCCGAGAGGTCTTTTAGTGCCCGCGCTTCGCCTTGGGTAGTGAACGGATCGGGGTTGAAGCAGATGATCCGGTACGAGCGGTGATCGCCACATATCGCCGCTTCGAATCTGCCGTCTCTGCCCACCGGGCTTGAGACAGCAATGGTTGGCGCGTACCCCTGCTGCATTAGCTGTTCGGCATAGACCATGCGTTGGTCCGGGGGCCCGAGCACGAACAACACATCCGCGTGCTTCGGTTCGTCAGATGGCGGGGCTACGTACAGAAAGATGCCGGCAACGGCCCAGAAAATCGCCAAGGCTGCGATGACAGCAAACGAGCGAAAGAACAGACGCTTCTTTCGGGTAGGCGGTTTTGCCTGTATTTCGTGATCGCGGAGAAGAGTCATACCGTCCTCTGACCAATGCGGGATGTGGGCGGCAGCGCTGCACTGGATCTAAGACTACTATCTGCTAACCCCAAGACCCATCGGCTGACTCATTGAAGGACCACCCGGAGGACGACTTTCTCGCCATCCCCGCTGAGTGTCACTTCCTTGGACAGGGCCTGAAGCGTCGTCATCCCGAGGCTGGGGCGGATCGGTCCTCGGAGCCGGCCGGGGGAACTGATGCTTATGTGAATGGCTCCGGTGCCCGCAACTGCGCGCCCCAGGTGCGGCTCGCCGGCCGATATCGTGACCCGGACATTGTTTCGCTCACCGTGGCGGATGGCGTTCGTGAATCCCTCCGAGAGCACTTCGATGACGGCCTCAGCCCGGGCGGGGTCCTCGTCGCACAGCACCCACACAACGGGGTCAATGTCGCACCCCAGCTTCAGCACGCGCCCCCAGGTACTCAGCAGGTCCCGGATACTGGACGCTCCGCGCACCGACTGTCCGGCCGAGTCCTCCAAGATCTCACTCTGCGCAGCAGCCACGGCGCTCGCCAGGATGTCCCTGACGTCCTGCGGGGGCAGATCCTCGTCCGCATCGTTCTCTCTGGAGCCGTCCAGGGCGAGGGCGCTCGAAACCAGGCTTCCCTGGAGCTTGGTGTGCAGGACCCTGGCGACGCTCCGGCGGGTGTGAAGCAGCTTTTGGTGCGCGCGGTCCGCTAGCTTGAGTAGCTCGTTGAGCGAGCGTGCCAGCCTGACTTCGTGCCGCCGTCGTTGGCGTTCGGCGGCTCGAAGAACCGCCACGGTGAGCGCAGTCAGCGGATAGGCCCAGAGGGCGGACCAGTAGAAGAACTGGGCATAGCCGAACGCCTCCTGTAGGAGGCAGGTCACCGACGCGCCAAGTGCGGACGTGCCCGCGTAGCAAAGGGTCATGGCGGAAATTCGCCGCAGGGGACTGGCGATCCTCCGTACCGTCCGGGCGGTTGCCGCGTTCCCGACAAGCAGGATGGTTCCGCCCACAACCCACTGAACCAGCAGGAAGAGGAGGCCGTATTCCGCTAGCACGCGCACAGCGATGAGCGATTCGAAGAGCAGCACAGGCAATGCGAGCGGCACTGCCCGGATCAAATGCGTGAGTCCCTCGGCGGGTTCTGCGCGGGAAGGCGGCCGCGGAGGGGGTGCCTCAGGGAGCAATGGGGTGTGGTCGTGGAAGAGTTGGTGGCTCATCGGGCGGACGACTTCATCGGAGATGGTCCGCAGCAGGCGTGAGGCCTCGGACCGGTCGAGGGTTGCGCTCATCCGGGCAGAGAGGACCGTGTCAAGGCGCTTGGAGAGTTCGGCGACATAGTCGGAACGGATCGAGCGCAAGCGATGCTCATCGAATCCGAGCTGCGCCTCGATCGCAGCCTGGGCAGCGCGGAGCCGGCGTTCAAGCAAGGCATGCCCGCGGATGGAGTCCGTCAGCATCGCGATCGCCGAGAGGAAGACCAGTGCCGCGCCGATATTGATGAGGACGCGGGCCCAGAGATCTTCACTCAGATCCGCGATATTCAGGGTCCGCGCAGACCAAGCCACCAGGAGCGGGCGGCAGGCGCCCAGGAACGCGAAGGTGCCGAACGCCGTCGTAATTCTGCCTTTGAGGCTCGGGCGAGCCGAGATCAAAGGGCGAAGGAGTATCCCCAAAAGGCCAAGCACCACGTGCACAAGAAACACGACGGCCGTGCCGGAACTTTCCTCAGCCAGCGGGACCGATCCCGTCCCAGCGAGCGTGACCGACCCGGCAAACATATTCATGACTGTCAGCGCCAAGGGCAAGGTCAGAAGCCACGACCAGAAGCTCAAGGCATTGTTACTGCCGATACCCCGGGCCCAGAGCGCAGGGGAGCGGCCGCTCATTGATTGCTATCGGCAGGGGCCGGCAACCCAAACGTGCGGGAGTACAGCGTGGCCGCGGCAACCCGCGGATTGACGTCCGGATTCCGGTTCAGGCCAAGGGCCTCGAACGTGCGCGAGACGGCCTTCTCCACGGAGCGCATGCTGCTTCCCCGTTGTTTGGCGATTTCAGCGTTCGACCATCCCTCCGCGATCAAGCGCAGGATATCCAGCTGTACGCGGGTCAGCGCGCCGAGCTTCGCTGCGCCCGACGCCACAGGGGGAGTCACGGTCACGGGAAGCTCCACCAGGGTCGAGTTCACCGCGCTGATGAGGCCGTCCACGGAGTCAAGGGACGACTTGTTGACGAACGTTGATCCCGCCGGCAACTCGGAAAAGGGAGCTTCCGACGGATAGTTGGTCAGGAAAACGATGGCGCACCCCGGGGAGAGCGACTTCACCACGTGCGCCAGTTCGACGCCGTTGGGCCGGGTTCCCAGGTCGATGTCAGTCACAAGAACATCGGGATCGACGGCGGCGAACATGGATATGGCCTCTGACGCGGAGGCACAGTCATGCACGTCGAATTCCGCGCCCCTCAAAGCCTCGGCAACAAGCCCGCGCATGAACGGCTGATCTTCGACAACCAGCACCCGCCGAACCCACCCCATAGCCCCCATGGTTGAAGGGTATCCGAGCACACCGAGTGATTCACCGGCAGCAGCCAGTTGTTACGGCTCAGGACAGATCACGACGGCGGCGCTTGCGTTGTGTTTCGCGACGCCGCCTGCCGGAGTGCTCGCCTCAGGCTTCGGCCTCAGTGGCGGAGGGCGATCGTGACTACGAAGATTGTGGCGGCGCCCAAAATAGCCAATCCAACGTAGGACAGCTTCCGCTGAAACCTTCTCCGACGCTCGCGCCGTTCATCCCTGGCCAGATATCCCGTGCTGTAGTTCCCCATGCCGCGAGGATAGCCCCGGTGAATTTGCGCTCGCCTCCAGGGGTTCGGTTATTGCGACCGGTTTGGCTGCCCGCCTGCTCCGGGGTAGCGCGGCTGACCACTCAATTTCGCAGCGATCACCACTCAAATTCGCAGGGATTACCACTCAAATTCGAGCAAACGGCCACCTATCGGTCCTTTTCGACGATAGCGTTCGTTGTGGGTTAGCCGCCCCCGGAGTGGGGTAGCCGCCCCCGGATGGTGCGCCCGATACGTCAGCCCCCTGAGATACCGGGCGTGAGACTTTGCTTTCGGAGCAGCCAAGTCTGTGGCCGGCCAAACCGACTGGCCGGCCACACCATTCGACAGGATGGACTACCGGTTACTGTGTCCCATAGTCCATCCACCCAGAACCCCGCCCGCGCAAACTATCACGCCAATAATGAGTAGCCGGTTTCTTACGTGCGCAAAAATATGTGGTGTTTGCAATGTTCATCACCAGAGCGGCCAGACTGACTAAGAGTGCTATGCGGTACGCGGCTGACCGGTGCTGCGCTGACCGGCAATAGCCCACACCAACGCAAGCACGGACAGCGCAGCCCCCAGAAGCGGGTGAAGGACTGTCAGGACGCCCCCAATGACCCCGACAATTACGCACAGTCGGGAAAACCGGATGCCGCTTTCGGTACCATTTACGTTCGCGGTCAATTTGAAACCCCTGTCCTAGTAGATCTCACCAGAATTCACGAATCCGGCTCGCGGTAAGCGTGCACCATAGGGTCGGCGTGATCCAGCTCGGCTGCGCGCGCACGCGCGGCCTTCTTCCTCCGGTGAAGTACTACTTCATTGATCACGTAGGAAACCAGGACCAGAGATGGCAAGAGGATTTGAAGCCACAGGTCCCAATTGGTCATAAAAAGGGGCGCCAAGGATGCTCCAAACATCGGCGCATGCGCGCACGAGTACCATTTCACGATTGCCTTCTCTCAGAAGCCGCAGTCTCGACCAGGCATATCCCGGAGCGGAGCGGACGGTTTAGAAAGGTTGATTCCATAGCACTTTGTGGCAACCAGCCTGGCGCCCCTGAACGCGCCACTGATGATACCGATGGCCGATATGGCTCCGCTAACACCGCTCACCCTACAAATCAGATTCACGACCGTTGCGATCCATCCGGTTAGCTTGCTGAATGTGCAGCCTACCCACGTTCCACCGACGAACACCGCGGCCGAGAGTCCCGCTAGCACCTGCAACTCGGCGCCGGTGAGAGCGAGGACTGGCCACGGTACCCACTGAATACTCGGATCGGCCGTTAGGGGAAATGCGTTCGAGGAATTGAAGTCAATGTGCTGAACTAAGGTATCGTCCTCAATCCTGAACGTCGTCGGCACCGGTTTGCCGTCGGCGTCGAATGCCCATGGAGAGACAAAGGTGCTTGTGACTCTTCCCGCGGCGTCTCGAATGAGGACCGAACCGTCAGCTTCCACCTTTGCGGTGGATCCGGCCGCGAGAGCTAATGGGAATCGGTAATCGCGCAGTGCTTTGTCCGATTCGACCGTGATCAGCGTTTGCGAGCCGTGTGGGGTGCTGTAGGTGGTCGTTGTCGCGCCGGACAGGGCGGTTGTTAGAAGTGGTGCGCCTTCGCCAATAAAGTGCCCGATCGGGACGCCCTTAAGCTGGGCAGGTCTCGTCTCTGACTTTTTGCCGGGAACGGTAATCCGTACCGCACCCGAGGGGGATTGCGTTTGGACTGCCGCGGTTCCGGGGGCGTTCCCGTCAAAAATATGTAGACGTCGCAATTGAGGCTCCTATTCATATAGGTGCCCCCTGAGACCCGCAGCTTGCAAGAAATCATACGGTCTTTTTGCCTTTGTTGGAAGGGAATTTCGAGCAAAACTCGTCTTACGTGAGTTCTTAAATTTGCATTTCAAAAGGAGGATTAGCGAGTCGGCTGTGGTTAGATTTCTCGATCTACGCCTCGTTGGTCTCTCGCAGTTCCCCCGGAAGGACACGGGCCGCGAAGCCTTCCGGCGGCCCGCGCGGGGGACTAGGATGCCGGAATGAAAGTTACGTTGCTCCGCGGGGAGGGCGATGGCCGGCCCGATTGCCCGCATCAATTCGTCGGTCGCTGCGATGATTGCCGCGACGCCGAACGAAATTCGGGTGGCGAATCGGTTGGCCTTGAGCCGGCGGGCCCCAGCGAATAGTCGGCGTGGAGCCCCCGAGAGGTGTTCTTCGTCGGTACTTGCTTCGAATAAGTAGGTGGAATCCATGAGGATTACGTGATTGGGCGGGGTCACGTCGGCGGCGCGCTGGCGCGCTGGAAAGTCTCATCGCCCTGACCTCAACGCTCGACAGGGGAGAACTCGGGCCGTCCTTTTACCGCTTCAACCGCCCAGGCTAGTTGGCGGCACGCTTAGGCCTCAACCCAAGCTGAGGGGCGCAGCCCCCTACTGCAGCTTGAACAAATTGTGCGTCGCCGGCCCCTCCAGCAGCTTGCCTGCCGCAGAGTAACGGGAACCATGCAGGGGGCAGTCCCAGGACTTTTCGGCGTCGTTCCAGTGCAGGATCCCGCCCAGGTGCGCGCATTCCGCCGACACCCTGCACACCACGCCATCCACCGTGCAGATGGCCGCAGGTTTCCCGTGGAACAGTCCCGTGACGCCCGTGCCCTCGGCGGGGTGGGTTTCCTCCGTGATGGCCGGTTTCTCCTTCAAGGCGGCCTTGTCCCGGAAATTCTGCTGCTGGGTCTCCACGTTGAGCGAAATCGTCGACGCTGCGCCGCGGGGACCTGTCACCCGGTGGTGGATGATGCGGGCCCACTCGAGCTTTTCGCCACGGATATCGGCGGTGATATCCAGCGCCGCCGCAACACCGTTTGTCATGCCCCACTTGTTGTAGCCGGTGCCGAAGAAGATCTTCCCGTGGCCCCGGGGGAACCGGCCGAAGAACGGCATGAGGTTCCCGGCCTGGTAGTCCTGGGCAGCCCACGTGTGCGTCACCTCGGCGCCCGGATAGTGCTGTTGGGCCCAGCCGAGCAGCTCATTCACGTGCACCTGCGTCGACGGCGCCCGGCCACCCGCATGCCCGAACCCGCCCACCAAAAGCAAGGTCCCGCCGTCGGGCATTGGATAGTCCCTCAGCGAGCGGGTGGGCGGCTCGGCGGAAAGGTACATTCCGGGAGGAGGGCTCATGCCGTCCGGCAGCCGCAGCGCGGCAGCGTACGAGCGGTTAGGCCGCAGCTTCGCGAAGTAGAGCCCGCGGTTCAGGATGGGTGTCCCGGTGGCGAGCACCACGTAGCGGGCGCGGACCTCGCCCTTCCTGGTAACCACGGTCAGGGGATCGCCGTTGCGGACGTTCATGACGCGGATACCCTCCACGATGCTGCCGCCGGCGGCCCGGACATCCGCAGCCAGCGCATCCAGGACGTCCATGGGGTTGAACTGCGCCTGCTTCGCAAGCCGCAAGGCGGCGTCGACGTCGAACGGCAACCCGGTCTCGCGGGTGGACTTGACGTTGAGCCCGCACGCCCGGGAAGCGTTGGCCTCGGCGACAAGGTGTTCCGCGCCGGTGGGTGTGGTGGCGAAGGTGTAAGCATCCCGGTACTGGAACGGCGCACCCCGGCCCTCGAGGTAGTCGAGCAGCCATTTCTGGCCTGCCCGGTTCGCGTCAACGTAGGCGCGGACCACGTTCACCGAATACTGGTTCCGGAGCCTGGACAGCGTGGTGCCCTGCAAAAGGCTCAACTTGGCCGTGGTGTTGCCGGTGTTGACCGCCCCGATATGTCGTGCCTCGAGGACCAGCACGCTGCTCCCGGTCCGGGCCAGCATGAGGGCCGTGGCCAGGCCCGTGATTCCGGCGCCCACCACGACGGCGTCGTACGTGTTCCCTGGCGTGAATTCATCGGGGCTCGCGGTTGCGGAAGCCTCGCGCACGTCTAGCCAAAGAGAAGTCATAGCAGTCCCACGTCCCTTCAGCCGGGGCGCGGCCCACACCGGATTTAGCGCGGCGGCGGCCCGGTAGTGCCAGAGAACCAGAAGGCCGCAAGAGAAGCAATAGGCATCCTACCCAACGCGGGGTCACTAACGGCCCATGTTGCTGCCCGACATGGGCCGTAAGTGACCCCGCGTTGGCGCAAGAAGGGCTTTGACAGACCGGTCTGTCTTGGCGGGGTACGAGTAAGATTGCTCTTACCATGAGCACGCCAGATGCCTCGGAAGCACCCGGTCCGTCTTCATCGCCAGCCGGACAAACCACCACCCGTGATGACGCGGTGGATCGAATCCTGGACGCCGCCTACGAACTGTTCTCGCGGCGCGGGATCCGCGCGGTCGGCGTCGACCAGCTCATCGAGCGTTCAGGGGTGGCGAAGGCCACCTTCTACCGCCACTTTCCGTCCAAGGACGATCTGGTTCTTGCATTCCTCGCGCTTCGCGACCAGATCTGGACCGTGGACTTGATCATCTCCGATGCCCGGAGCCGGGGAGACACCGCCGAGGAGCAGTTGCTCGCCATCTTCGACGTCTTCGGGGACTGGTTCCAGCGGGAGGACTTTGAGGCGTGCTCGTTCATCAACGTCCTGCTCGAAATGGGCCGTGAGCATCCGCTGGGGAAAGCCAGCATCGGCTACCTCGCCAGGATCAGGGGACACATCCAGGAACTGGCCGAGGAAGCCGGGCTGGAACGGACTGAAGAGTTCGCACGCTCTTGGCACATCCTGATGAAGGGCTCCATCATTTCGGCCACCGAAGGCGACGTCCTGGCGTCAAAGCGCGCACAGCAGATGGCGGCCTGGTTGATAGAACAACACCGAGGCCCGGATCGGCCTGTAGCTGCCTGAGTTATCCGAAGCGGCGGCCCTTTTGGGGGTTCGCGACCGTCAGCTGCGAGTGGTTCTGCCGCGACCGCCGGGGGAGGCGAGATGCCGGGAGCGCCCGCCCCACTTTGCCCATTCGCTGGGCTGCACCGAGGGCCGCCCAAGGTGATACCCCTCTCCGAGGGTTACTCCCAGATCCGCAAGAGTGGCGAGTTCGTCCTTGGTTTCGATGCGTTGGGCAATCAAGGCCGCCCCGATCTCCCGCGCGAACGCGACCTCGGCCTCGACGAGTTCCTGCCGGAGGGAATCCTGGTTGAGACCCGCAGTCAGATTCCGCTCCAGCTTGATCATTTCCGGCTTGAGCCGAAGGATATGGCTGGCCCCGGCGAAGAAGGAACCCGTGTTTTCGATGGACAAGCGCACGCCAGCACTGCGCAGCGGAGCCACCGCGGCGTCGAGCGAAGCGGCCTGCTCCTGGGGGAACTTCCCGGAGACTTCAAGGATCACCCGCGCGGGAGCCAGCGGCGTTTGCTCGAAAAGCCCAGGAAGGCGCGGGTCCAGGCAGACCTCGTCGGAAAGTTTCAACGCCACGAAAAGGTGGGGCGGGAGCTTCAGCGCGGCCTCAAGCCCCGACTCCAACGCCGCGAATTCGAGATCCGTTCGGAGCCCCGAGTCCTCAGCCTCTGCGAACCAGTAATCGGCAGGGTCTCCGCTGTCGCTGACGAAGCGGGTCAAAGCCTCGGCGCCGACCACCGTGGACGTACTGAGGTCGAATACGGGCTGGAAAGCGGTCATCAGCATGTGGTCGCGGAGCACCGCCTCAAGACGCGCGCTGCTTGGGTGCTGGCTGATTGCGTGCTCGGACTCCGGCGCGTCTTGGGCGGCCGGGTTGTCCTGTGACTCCGGCTCGTTTTGCGGGGCCGGCTGTTCCGACCTGAGTGAAGACAAGTGTTCCAGCAGCGCCTCTTCCGGACGCCCAGGGTGGGCAGCAATGTGCCGGCGAAGTTCCTCGCGCACCGCATCTGTTGCTTGCGAAGAGTCCCCTAAGACTTCATCGATGATTTCCAGGACCTGGAGGCGCAGCCCGCGCAACTGCTCGAGGGGTGGCTCCGTAGCCTCCGGACTAGCCGGCATCCCTGAATCGGTCAATGCACGAGCAGACGGTTTGCGCGTCGACATGAATCATTCCTTTGCCTTGAGTTCCGGCTGAGCCCGGGACCTGCAACAAAGCAAACACTACAGCCGAACAATCCGGTCGCCCCGGATTGAAATGAAATCTTCATAGGGATGTAACGCCGCGCTGCGCACCTGGGCGCAGTTACACCCGATTGTGATCTGTTCCGGAATTTTCCGCGCCGGCCAGGAGTGCGTAGTATCCCGGAACCCACTGCGGAAGGCCGCCGGCGTTCATCGGGACCACCTCGATGTTCATCGGGCCGTCCGCAATCAACTGCCAGTCGGCATCCGAAAAGGCGCGGTGCCGTTCCGCGGCACCGAAATGCCCGGGCCTGGGAAGGTTCTCCAAGGCGCGCCGCAGTTGCAGGGGAATGCTTTGCCGGGTGGCGCCGAGCTCGGTCAGGTAGCCGAGGCTAGTTCCGCGGAAGTTGGTTTCGGCCAGTAACACCCGGCCTCTGTTCCCGACGGCGGTCCGCAGGTTGGCGGCCATGGCGGCCTGCTTGCCGGGTTTCAGGACGTGGAAGACTCCGCGGACAAAGACGTTGGCGGGCCCCAGCCGCTCCAACAGGACCTCTCCGGCACCTGCCGAAGCCGCATCCAGAACCATGAAGTCGGCATTGTGGACGCCTTCCGCTTCCTTGCGCGCCATCTCGATCGCCCCGTTGGACACGTCGATTCCGAGAACCCGTGGAAACAGGCCGGCAAGCCAGCGGGTGTGGGTGCCGTTGCCGCACCCGACGTCAACTACCGGAAGAGCTGGATCAAAGTGGGCCGCGATCGCGTTGGAGTACTGCGCATGCTCGGCCGCGGAGTCGGAGTCCCAAAGCACATCTCCGGAACGGCCAGTGGTGCGGATTCCGCGCCAGTATCCTTCCCACGCGGTGTCCGGATTTCTCGGTGCCCGGGAAGCGAGGCGTACTACTGTGGGGACAAGCAACATCTGGTCCCAAAGCTTCGACATGCGCTAACTCTACAGACGCCGTGCGGGCCGGCGGAGTTGACGCGGTATTTCGGAGGGAGGCCCCGGATAGCCGAAGAAGTAGCCTTGCCCGTAGAGGCAACCCATGGCCTCCAGCTGGGCCGCCTGCTCGGCGGTTTCGATGCCTTCCACGGTTGCGTTGAGCCCAGCAGCGAAAATCAGCTGCAGGATGGCGGAGACGAACTTTTGCTGCCGAGGGTCCAGCTCCATGTCCTTGATGAGGGACTGATCGACCTTCACAGTGTCCGCCGGAAGCGACCTGAGGTAGCTGATTGACGAATAGCCCGTACCGAAATCGTCGATTTGCAGCCCCACGCCGAGCTCCCGTAGCCCGCTCAGGACCTGTTCCTGCACGGTTTCACGCGACATCAGGACGGTCTCGGTGATCTCCAAGATCAACCGCCGCGGATCCACGCCATATTTGGCCAGCGTGGCCTTGATGTCCTCCAGCAAGTCGGTCCGAAGCAGTTCGGCGGCGGAAAGATTGATGTGCAGGCAGAAATCCGTCAGCTCCGGGTCTGTTTGGCTCCAGCGGCTCATTTGGGCAAGACCTTCATGCAGCACCCACCGTCCCAGCTCAAAGATCAAGCCGGTTTCTTCTGCGATGCCAATGAAGCTGCCCGGCATGATGGTTCCGCGAACAGGGTGATGCCATCGGAGGAGGGCTTCCACCCCGATGACGCGGCTGGAAGCCAACTCGACCACCGGCTGATACACCAGCCCCAACTCGCCTCCGGCAACAGCGGTGCGTAGTTCGGCGGTTATTCGCGACCGTTCCTGAACGGCGTCGAGCATGTCCGGGTGGAAGAGTTGGACATTATTCCGGCCCCGAGCCTTTGCCTGATACATGGCAATATCGGCGTCGCGCATCAGCGCCTCTGCCCGGTCCCCGGGCTTGCCGATGCAAACGCCGATGCTCGCCATCGCCCAGACCGTTTCTATTCCGATGCTCATGCTGTCCTGCAGATACTCCGATGCGCGGTGCGCGATCCGAAGGATCTCCCCTTCCGTGGCCCCGGTAATGAGAATGGCAAACTCATCCCCGCCCAGGCGGGCCACAGTGTCCTGCTCCCTGACGGCCGAGCGGAGCCGTTTGGCAACTTCCACCAGCACGGCGTCACCGGCGCTGTGGCCCAGGATGTCGTTGATGGCCTTGAAGGAGTCCAGATCCAGGAGCAACACGGCCGGGGCTTTTCCGCCGTCCGTGCTGGACAGGGTCGCTTGCTGGATCCGCTCGGTAAGCAGTGTCCTGTTCGCGAGGCCCGTCAGGGCATCTGTCTTGGCCATCTGTTCCAGCTCAACCTGCGTTCGCCGCAACATAGCCGTGCGGGCGGCCACCCGCTGCTCCAGATCCGCATGGATGTGGCCCAGCTCCTCCGCGAGCAGGTTGACTCCGGTGATGACGGCGTCAATGTCGTCACGATGCTTCGACGGCTCAATGCGTGCGTCCAGATCGCCGGCAGCCAACCGGACAACGCCGTCAACCAATAGCTGCAGGCGCGGATCCTCAACGCCCTCTCTCGAGGTCACGTATTCTCAGCGGGCAGCAGCAAGAAGCACATCCTGGGCTCAGGAACCCGCATTAAGCCAGTCCAGGGCCTCGCTGCGCGATGTGAAGAAACGGGTGGGGCACGGCGGGACGTGCACTCCCAGGAAGAAGTTCGCCAGGACCCGGTCAACAGGCGACGAGCCCAACAAAGCGATGCGCGAAGCGCCGCAGGGAATGGACCACACACCCCGGGCCTCCCGGCTAACGGAAGCGACCGTGGCCATGTCTACAAGCATGGGATGCTGCTCCTGTTGGCAGAGCTCGTTGACTTTCGCCATGGCTGCCCGCGCATCCTCAACCTCAATGGCGACCCCGCGCCGCCAGCGCAAATGGAGAAGACCGTCGACGCCCAAATCGACACTGGCCTTTTCACCGTCCGAAGTATCCGGTAACACGATCATGTCCTCCCCAGGCAGGCGGCCGAACCCAGCTGCAACTAGTTAACAAGCAGCAATCGCCAACCCCGATAGCGTAGCTCCCCGCGCATTGCTCCTCAAGCCTTCTCAGTGCGCATCGACCGATTTCGAACGGCCCGGTCTCAACTGTGCCTTTCCTCCCGGTCCTCCCAGCTCTACGTGGGTAGAATCGAGGCCTGAACACTGCCGGAACGTATCAGACGGAGAAACAATGTCAGCATGGCTCGAAGTCGGCCCTAACAACTACGTGTTGGAGACCGAAGGGTGCCTGCTAAACACGGGCCTCGTTGTAGGTACGGAACGAGCCATGGTGATCGACACCGGTTGCGGCCCCCGCCAAGGCCGGCAGATCCTCGCCGCAGTCCGCGAAAAGACCCAGCTGCCGCTGGTCGTCGTGAACACCCACGCCCACTACGATCACTACTTCGGCAACGCCGTTTTTGCCGACGACGGCGTCACCGAGTTTTGGGGGCACGTCAACTGTGCGGCGACAATCGACGACGACGGCGACCACCAGCGCCGCTTCGTCGCCGCCACCGAACCGGAGATGGCCGCGGGCCGGGGCGACGCCGTCGAACTCGTCATTCCCAACGCGATCGTCAAGGATCAACCCGTCCTAGTTGACCTCGGCGGACTCACCGCCACCCTGTTCTACCTGGGCCGCGGCCACACCGACGGCGACCTCCTGGTAGGCACGCCCAGCACCCTTTTCGCCGGTGACCTCGTGGAACAAGGCGCGCACCCGTCGTTCGAGGACTCCTACCCGGAAGACTGGGCAGATGTCCTGCGGCACATCTCGGCGCTGCGCCACCGCTACGAGTTCCTGATCCCCGGCCACGGCAAGCCTTGCAGCGACCAGTTCGTGAAGACCATGGCAGACACCATGTCCACAGCGGTACGTCAGGCTAGGCAGTCGATCCGGGACACGCCGTCGGACGCTACCAAAGCGATCCCGGTGCTTCCCTACGGACCCGAGCAATCACGCTGGTTCATCAAGCGGCTCCAGGAGACGCAAGCACACCACTAAGGGGTGTGCTTGAAGGTCAGGTTCGATTGAGCCTCGGTGCGCTTGCTGCGCCTACGAGCAGCGCGATCGCGCCCAGGCCCAGCGGCAGTCCGCCAAGGGTGGCGAGGCTTCCGACTATCAGCGGTCCGCCCGCGTCGCCGAGTTCCCTGCCGAGTTCGGCTGAACCCATGGTCCTGCCCATCCGTTCGTGGGGTGTGGTGTCGGCCAGATGGGCGAACGCGAGCGGGGTAGTCGTTCCGATCCCGGCCCCGATCAGCAGGGCGGCGATGAACAAGGTGATGGGTCCCGGTGCGGCGGCCACGATTCCGATGCCCGCGGCGGTGAGCAGCAGCCCGGCCCTCATCCCCGCTGCGTCGCTGATCCCTTGCACGTCGCGGCGCGTTCCGACCCAAGGCGAGATGATGGCCGAAGAGATGGCCAGCACGCTCACTGCGGCCGTCCCGGCGACGGGATCAAGTCCGTGCCGGGTCGCCAGGGCGGGCAGGAAGCCGATGGCGGCACCAAGGGCGCCGGTGGATGCAGCAAGCACCGCCGTGGGCACGAGGAAACGCCGTTCGGTGATCTGCCGGGCGAGGTCCAGGACGGTGTATCTGACGCGGGGAACCGGTTCGAACCGTGGCAGGCTCACAGCCACCCAAATGGCCGTGGCCGCCGCCAGGGCCGACAGGGCCGCAAAGAGCAAGGCGAAGCCGCCGGCCTGGATCAGTCCGGCTCCGAAGAGCGGGCCGAAGATATAGCCGAGGCTTTTCCAGGATCCATAGCGGCCAAAGAATTTCCCGGCGTTCTTGCCGCCGGCCAGCCGTGCCACGGTGGCCGACGAGGCGGGGGAGAATGCCGCCGCGGATGCGCCCTGACCCAGGCGGGCGAGGCCCAGCAGGAGCGGATCCGCGCCCCACAACCCCACCAGCGAGAACGCGGAGAACGCCAGCAGGCCCCCGACGATGACCGGCTTGGGCCCAATCCGGTCACTGAGGACACCAAAGACGGGTTTGAGAAACACCTCGGCCAGGTCGTAAACGGCCAGCAGGATGCCCAGGTTCAGCAGGCTCAGGCCGATGTTCCCGCTCTGGGCTCCCATTCCTGCGGCGATGCTGTGGGCGCCGAAAGCGGTCACGAATCCCGCTGCATAGAGAGGAAGGGTGGGCCCGTGGATTGTCCCGGCCGGGCTGGTGCGGCTCACTGGTGCACCCGGTAGACAAGGTGATTCACGGGGTGCCCTTGTGTTTGAGGGCGTGCCGGGCCTCAACTGCGGCGTAGTAGATGATCACGACCCCAGCCAGGGGATCGGCCCACCACCAGCCGAAAAGGGCATTCAACGCGAGCCCGGCCAGCACCGCGCCGGCCAGGTAGGCGTCCACGAGGGTCACCTTTCCTTCCGCGCGGAGTACGGGATTGCCCAAGCGCTGCCCGGTGCGGATCTTGCCCCACGCCAGGGCAAGCATCACCACGAAGGTCAGGGCCGTCCAGACGATGCCCAGACCCGAGGTTGCGGGGCGGACGCCGGTGGCAAACACAACGGCCACCTGGATGAGCAGGTAAGCGCCCAGAATGGCAAAGGCGATCCCTATCAGGCGCATCGCGGGGGCTTCGCGCTCTTTGTGGGCACCCTTGAGCTGCCACACCACCACGATCGAAGCGAAGATCTCGATCAGGGAATCCAGGCCGAAACCGGCCAGCGCCGGGGAGCCGGCTTGAATGGCGGCGGCTGCCAGGACGCCCAGGCCCACCACATTCCAGCCCAGGGTCGCGTATTCAAGCCGCAAACCGCGGCGCAACAAGAGTTTGCGGACTTCGCTTGTGTCGTTAATGCTGGCCATGGGTGTCCTTTGTCTTGGGGCGCGCTAGCAGCAGTCTTCACCCTTCCACGCTTCGCGGCCTTCTTTGACGGCCACGGCGGCGATGATGAGGCCAATGACGGGGTCAAGCCACCACGCGGCGAAGACCGCATTGCCGGCCAGTCCGATCAGGACAGCGGCGGCCGTGGCGGCACAGAGCAGGTTCTGGGTTCCTTCACCGGCAGTGGCCCCGGAATCCAGCCTGGCGCCAAGGCGCTGCTTGGCGACGCCGAGGGCAGGCATGATGAGCAGGCTCGCCGCCGTGAGCACGATGCCCAGGACGCTGTTCCCGGCCCGGTGTCCCGTGGCCAGATCGATGATCGACTGGATTCCGATGTACGGCGCCAGGAGCCAGAAACTGATGGCGACGGCCTTTTGGGCGCGGCCTTCGGCGGTTTCCGACATTGTGCGGGAGCCGGTGAACCGCCAGATTACGATGATGCTCGCCAGGCCCTCGACGGCGGAGCTGAGCGCCCAGCCGATCAGTGACACGGAGCCTGCCGTACCGCCGGCAAGCAGTCCGAGGGCTCCCTCCAGGACCATCCAGGCCAGGCTGAACCAAGACAGCAGCCGGACGATACGGGCGTCCTTGATCCAGGCGGCCTCCGGGACTGTTGTCATCAGTGGGTTCCGGTTTCGTGCACGGCGTGGCCGGCGGGTTCGAGCTGGAAGGTGGAGTGTTCGACGTCGAAATGGCCGGTCAAGCAGCTTTGCAACTGGTCAAGGATGAGCGGGGCGTGTCCATCGTGGAAGCAGCTCTCATCCAGGACGACGTGCGCGGAGAGGGCAGGAAGGTCGGAGGTGACCGTCCAGACGTGCAGGTCGTGGACGTCGTGCACGTGCCCGGTTTCGAGGAGGTGCGCCCTGACCTGGTCCAGGTCGACACCTTCGGGTGCGCCTTCCAGGAGGATCCTCCCGGAGTCCCGCAGCAGTCCCCATGCGGCGTGCAGCATCAGGGCCACCACAATGAGGGAAGCGATCGCGTCCGCACGGGTAAAACCGGTGGTCAGGACGACGAGCCCGGCGACCGCCGTCGCAATGAATCCGTAGAGGTCGGTCAGGATGTGCTGGAAGGATCCTTCAACGTTCAGGCTGGACCGGTTGGCTTTGGCCAGCACCCACACCGCCACGAGGTTCACGATGATGCCGAAGATCGCGACGATGAGGACAGGGCCGCCCTCAACCGGTGGCGGATCAAGGAGGCGGTGGATTGCCTCCACGGCCACGAGGGCGCTGATGACCAGCAAGGTGATTCCGTTGGCGGCCGCGGAGAGGATTTCGGCACGCTTGAATCCGAACGTCCAGATTCCCCGCGCCGGACGGGCCGCGAGGTTGATCGCCCACAGGGAGGCGGCGATCGCCCCGGCGTCGGTGAGCATGTGCCCGGCGTCCGAAAGCAGCGCAAGCGAGCCGGAAAGGATGGCGACAATCACCTCGACGATCATGAACCCGACAATCAGCGCCAACGCGATCACCAGATAGCGCCGGTCCGCGTTCGCTGCTATCGCGTGGCTGTGGCTGTGGCTGTGGCTGTGGTGCTTGGCTGGGTTGCCCGCCGTGTCATGGTGGTGGTTGCTCATTGGCCGCTGTCCTTCTTGGCCGTGCGCTCGGGATGAACGGCGACGGTATGTCCTGTGTGGGTCAGGCCCAAGTCCAACAGCATCCGCACGTGGGCATCATCCAGACGGTAGTAGGCCATCCGGCCGCGCCTCGAAACGGAAACCACCCGGTGGGCGCGCAGAAGCCGCAACGCATGACTGACTGCACTCTCGCTCATCGCCGTCGTCGCTGCGAGGTCGCATACGCACAGCTCGCCGCCCTCCAACAGGGACGTCAGCAACCGTAAGCGTCCCGGATCGCCCAGCAATGAGAACACGTCCGCCAGCTCGGCAATGTCGTGATCCGAGGGCAGGGCCGCCCGGACGAGTTCGACCTTGTCCGGGTCAACAAGTTTCACACCGCATTCATCGACGGCTTCACGAACAGCCACGGGGCCTCCAACATCTGAACAGGTATTCAGGTGTCAGTATAGGGGACACGGTCCTTAGCCGGAGGCTGCCAGTGGGGAACTTCGCAACAGTTATCCCGTTTACGGCGGCAGCGGGTTGCGCTTGCCTTCTTAGCGCGAGCAGGCAGCAAATGCCCACGGGGAGCGATTTTGCGGGCATCAGCTGCCAGCTCGCGCCGTTACTCGTTTCCACTACTTGGATGCTGAGGCACCCCCGCCTGCCCAACACTCGAAAACTACTTGATTGAATCTTTAACCAAACTTCGAGAAAAGCTTGCGGGAACCTTGCGGCTTCCTAAAAAACCTGCCCGAAAGTAGAGGAC